>WFRG01000024.1 GCA_015486705.1 Hippea sp.
ATATTAAGTTAAATATATATCAAATGACTTTGAGAGACGGGGTAAGATGATTAAAAAAAAGGTTCTTATCGTATGCAATGAATCTCTGTTAAGAGATCTTATTGTTTTTACTTTAGAAAAATTGCAATGCGAAATTGAATTAGTTGATAATCCAAAAGATGCTGTAAAGAAAATGGAATCTGACGATTACAATATAGTTGTAATTGGAGAAAACAAAGGAACAGTCGTAAAATCTAAACTTGCAGAAATTATCTATAACAAGTCCAAAAGAAAACCCCAAATTGTTATTTTCAAAAGAATAAACGAAACTATACCAAAAGAATTTTATTTGACGGTGATAAACAAGCCGACCTTCCACGAAGCTTTACTAGAAGTAGCAGAAAAGGAAGGCATACAAACTACTCATATGCATCAGTTGGAGCATATAGATCTAAGCAACTACATAAAACTCCCTCATTTTAAAAAAGTAAACATTGTAAGTTTTTTTAAGAGCCTAAAAGGCAATATGAAATTTCATATAAAAAACGAAAAAGAAGAAATACTCGGTTTTACGATGGGAGCTGACATTTTCATCTTAAAATCAACACTGGATAACATCTATGACATCATGCTTTTAGAAAATATTGAGGTATCCACAGAACCACTAAATTTAAATGAGTTTTTATCTTTAACCCTCGACACCAAAACTTTTAAATCAAATTTAAGGGATTTTATCATAAACTGTGTAGACAACATTAATAACAAGGAAAAATTACTTGAAATTATACCAGAAAAAGACTCGATTGTTACCCTAAAAGCTCCATCCTACATAGTAAAACAAATAAACATCATTAAAGAAAACATAGATATTGATAAACTCAATAGTCCTGAAAGCAATTTAACAGTGGGCAATATAACAGAGAATGGAACAAATATCGATAAATTCAAAGCCTTGGTTTGTATGTACATCTTAAACATGATAGAAATAGAAAAACCCACCTCACCATCAAAATACGACGTAAAGATAAAAAAGAGTTTCTTGAAAAAAATTATAGATAAAATAAGGGGTTTATGATGGTTTTTAGAATAATAGTAACTGGAAGTTTTAACTCCGGAAAGACAGAGTTTATTAAGCAAATCAGTGAAATAGACCCAATCACAACAGACAAACCTGTCACTGAACAAGATTTAAAAGAGATAAAAGCTTTGACCACTGTGGCTTTGGATTTTGGCAGGCTGACTATTGACGATGATATAATAATTCATCTGTATGCTACTCCAGGCCAAGAGAGATTTGATTTTATTTATCCTTTGCTATTAAAAAATGCTTTAGCTGTTATAATTTTAGGAGATATAACAGACGAAAAATCTCTAAAAGACATAATAAAATACTATAAAAAGTTTCATAATTTGAAGAAACTACCAACTGTAGTCGCCTTAACAAAAGTTGATTTAAACAATAAAGTTCAGCAAGAAAAAATAGACGAATACTTATCCTCACTGCCAAAAGATGTCCCTGTAAAAATGATAAACGCAACAGACAAGGAAGATGTCAAAAAAACAGTGCTCTTAGCCCTTCAGATGCTTTTAGAATCAGACGAAGAGCAAGAAGAAATAGTATAATTTACTTATTTCTTGACAAAAAAGAGCTTCCCCCCTATTATTTACGACGCAATCATATGCTAAGGAGGTAAAGATGGCTGAGTTGCATTTAACGCAAAGTAACTGGGAAGATGAAGTCTTAAGCTCTGATATCCCCGTGTTAGTAGACTTTTGGGCTCCGTGGTGCGGCCCTTGCAGAATGGTTGCACCTGTTGTTGCAGAGATAGCTGAGGAATATCAAGGAAAACTAAAAGTAGGAAGACTAAACACAGATGAGGAACCAGAAATTGCTGTTAGATACGGCATAATGAGCATACCAACATTAATGATATTCAAAAACGGAGAGGTTGCAGACCAAATTATTGGAGCTGTGCCAAAAGAATACTTAATAGAAAAATTAGAACAAGTATTATAGTTTTTAAGCATCTACTTGTAACGTCAGCATATAAGGGAGGCAAATGAATGTACGATGTAATCATAATTGGTGGCGGTCCAGCTGGGTTAGCTGCCGGTTTGTATGCAGCAAGAGGTGGATTAAAAACCTTGATATGCGAGGAAAAGGTCTTTGGAGGCCAAATTTTAATGTCTTACGAAGTTGACAATTACCCAGGTTTTCCTAAAGGCATAAGCGGCATGGATTTAATGGACAATTTCATGAAACAAGCGGAAAAATTTGGTGTAGAAACAAATTATGAGGGCATAAAAGGAATTGAAGACCAAGGGAAAACGAAGTATGTTATTTTATCAAACGGAACAAAACTTAGCACAAAAACAATAATCATAGCAGCTGGTGCTTCGGCAAATAAACTTAACTGTCCTGGAGAAAAAAAATTTACAGGGAAAGGGGTTTCTTACTGCGCTACTTGTGATGGCGCTTTCTTTAGGGGAAAACCTGTAGCTGTAGTCGGCGGTGGAGACTCAGCTTTAGAAGAGGCTCTTTATTTAGCCAACCTCGCGTCAAAGGTTTATGTAATACACAGAAGAGAGCAGCTAAGAGCCGTGAAGGTGCTTCAAGATAGAGCATTTTCAAATAAGAAACTCGAATTTATATTTAACCACGTTGTAAAAGAAATACAAGGCGATAAGTTTGTAAATGGGGTTTTAATAGAAAATGTAAAAACAGGTGAACTTTCAAGGCTCGACGTCGACGGAATATTTATATACGTTGGAATCACGCCTAACACAAAGTTTTTAGAAGACATAATTGAACTAAACGAGGATGGTTACATAATCGTTAACGAAAACATGGAAACAAACATACCAGGAATTTTTGCAGCAGGAGATATAAGGGTTACACCCTTGAGACAGGTTTTAACCGCTGCAGCTGATGGTGCTATAGCTGCATCGTGTGCACAAAAATACATTGAGAGAAATTGTTAAATTTTAAAAACAAAGCTCAGTATCCAAAGAGCAAAGAATAGCAAAACTATTGTGGCGCCGGTTGGCGTATTTATATAATAAGATAAGGTTACGCCTCCGGCCACACTTACTACCGAACTTAGAATTCCGACCCCAATCACGCCCTTAAAACTTTTAGATATATTCAATCCAACAAGCGTAGGCAAAACTAAAAAAGCATTGACAAGTACTATTCCTATAAGCCTTATAGAAAAAACAATTAAGATAGACAAAATTACCCAAAAGAAGTAATACAGCATATCTACACTCACACCGTTAATACGAGCTAAATCTTCGTTGTATGTAATTAGATTTAAGTGAGAGAAAAAATAAGAAACAAAAAGCATAGACAAAAAAAACACTATAAGGACAGGGACGATATAGCTTTTATTAACAGATAAAATATCACCAAATAAAAGACCTAAAACGTTGCCAGAATAACCATTAGATAAGCTTAAAATAAAAATCCCAAATGCCATGGAAAACACAAAAACAACATCAATAACGCTATCTTCACTAAAACCGCCCTTTTTATACAGAAAACCGATAAATAAAGAGGATAAAACACAAAAAACTAAAGGAAAAATAAAGCTTTCATACCCCAACAAAAAACCTAAAGCAATTCCACCAAAAGATGCATGCGCTATACCAACTCCTGCAAAGGTCATTTTTCTCATAACTACAAAATATGACAAAAAAGAAAGTGGAATGGCAATTAATATACCAATTAATGCTGCATTAATGAGTATCTCTGTCATTTTTTAGCACCAAAAACGCAATTATCACATCTTTCGCCATGAATAACCATATTTACATTTTCGCCGTAAACCTTTTTAAGCATCTCTGAATAATCTATTGTCGAAGGAGAGCTATGGCAATGTAGTTTAACATTTAAACACATAACCTTATCAACATACATTGTAACAGCGCCAATATCATGTGTAACCATAATCACCGTAATATTCCTATCATTACACAGGTTTTTTAAGATTTCATATATCTTAACATTGTAAACTGCATCAACTGCTGTATTAGGTTCGTCTAATATTAAAATCTCTGGCTCGTTAAACATACATCTCGCCAAAGATACCCTTTGTTGCTCGCCACCGGATAAATCCCTTATATAGGCGTTTATCTTATCTTTAATACCAAATACTTCAAGCCAATACTCTGCCCTTTCAACATCCTCTTTAGAATATTTCCTAAAAAAACTAAAAGGCGAAAGTTTCTCTATCAAAACCACGTCCAAAACTTTTAGGGGCATACTCCAATTAACAATGGCTTTTTGGGGTAAGTACCCTACTATACCTCTTCTTCTTTTTATAAACTTTTCAGGTTCAGCACCATCTATTTTAACTAAGCCACCCGTAGGCTTTAACAAACCTATTACTATTTTTATTAAAGTAGTTTTTCCTGCCCCGTTAGGCCCTATTATGGCAACAAATTCCCCTTTTTCAACGTCAAAACTAACGTTCTCTAATACTTTCTTATTGTCTCTAACTAAGGTTACATTTTTAGCTTCAATAACAATCATTTAACGAATCTTTTCAACAACATAAGGTTATATTTCAATAGATTAACATATGTATTCTCATCCTGTTTTGTAGGGTCTCCTAAAGGATTGAGTTTTACAGGCTTGTATTTCAATATATCCGCAATACTCTTTGCAGTATAAGGATTGTCCAAATAAACAACAATGCCCTTCCTACACCTACAATGTTCAATAACAAATTTTATATCACTCACCTTTGGCATTTCATTCCCTCTTTTGACCACAACCCCACATGTAGGTTTACCTATGGACCTAAAAAAATATTCAAAGGCAGGCTTTACATCCACTATACATAACTTTTTCATTTTTTTAACCAAATCTTCATAATCTATCTCTATTATTCTCAGATTTTTTAAAAGGTTAGTTTCATTATTTTCAAAAAAAGAACAATTACCCTTATCTAAGTCGCACATAGCTTGAGTAATTTCAGGGATACCAGTTTTTATCATAAACCTCATGTCAAGCCAAATATGGGGATTAGCTATAACATCCTTGTCCACCATAACCATATCAATAGGATGCTTATAAAAAGAACTCAAAAATAGGTTTCTCTTACCTTTCCTTAAATATGCAATTCTATTAAACCAAAACTCAAATCCGTAACCAATACCAATAAAAATATCAGCATTCCTAAAATTAGCTAAATCCTTAGGTCTTGGCGAGAATAGATGTGGATTGGCGCTTGGAGGTATCACATAGCTTACATCAACTTTATCTTTACCAATTTGTTTAACTATAGTGGACAATATAAATATAGACGTATTAACACTTAATTTGGCAAAACTAATATTCACAAACAAAAACGTAAAAATCAAAGATAAATACAACTTTCTCATCTTAATTTTCCAATTACTTTATGGATTGTCCCCCTGTAAGGCACAGCTATAAAAGGGACAGTTTTATCAATATCAATGCCAACTTTAAAATCATCGTCAGTCATCCACTTAAACAAGCCTCCACCAGCTTCTTCCACTATAATTTTTCCAGCTGCATAATCAACAATCCTAGCTTTATCTAAATGCAAAAAGGCATCGTATGAGTAAATAGCCGTATAGCACAAATCCAAGGCCGTAGAACCAGATTGCCTAACCCTATAAAAAGACTCAAAAATTTTAGTTAAAACATTATGGTCTGTCTCTTTTTTTAACCCTTCAACTGCAATAACGCCTAAATTTTCATGTTTTTTATTTAAAACCCTTTTCCCGTTAAAGTATGTTCCTTCACCCTTCACAGCCCAAAATTCATCTTTGTTAGAAAGGTTAATAACATAACCACATGTTATTGAATCCGTTGTATTATCAAAAGCTACCCCAATGGATAAAGCATAGTATGGTATACCCCTTTTGGCGTTTAAGCTTCCATCTATAGGATCTACAATCACAATGGGATATTTCCCCTTGACCTCAACCCAACCTTTTTCTTCTGTTAGTATAGAACAGGCCATATTGGATTTACAAACCAAATCAATAACAGTATCCTCAGCCAATTTATCAATATATACGGTATTATCTCCAAACTCTCCTTCTCCTATAACTTCCTTTGCCTTATCAGAGCCTACTATATTCTTAACCTTTTCGTAAACCTGCGACCCAATAAACTTCAAAAGCTCTACCCACTGATTCATTTTAACCCCTTTATAAACTCATAAATTCTATTTATGATGTAGGATGGAGTTGACGCCCCGGCGGTTATGCCAACTCTTTCAACGCTCTCGAACCACTTTAAGTCAATATCCTTTTCTGTCTCAATATGGTAAGCATTATTTGCCGTTTCTTTACAAATCTCGTAGAGCTTTCTTGTGTTTGCCGAGTTTCTTCCTCCAATAACTATCATCAAATCAGACCTCTCCGCCAATTCCTTTGCGGCTTTTTGTCTCTTCTCAGTCGCATCGCATATCGTATTAAAAACCTTAAGTTCCCTAATCTTTTTGGCTAAAACTTCAACAACCCTACCAAATCTCTCCACCGATTGTGTTGTCTGACATACAACACCAACACGTGTAGCCTTTATTATCACAGCTTCATTTTCTGAGTTTATAATAGAAGCTGTATAATTTGTATATCCAAGGTGAGCCTTAACCTCAGGATGATCCTTATCACCAAAAATAACAACCTTGTAGCCATCATCTACCAGTTGTTTGGCATATCTTTGCGCCTCTTTAACAAAAGGGCACGTTGCATCAATAATCTCCACACCCTTTTCTTTCAATTTCTCATAAATTTCAGGTGCAACGCCATGAGACCTAATTAAGACAGGGCCATCAATTTTATCGATGTTTTCAACAACCTTTAAGCCTTTTTTCTCATACTCCTCTACAACCTGCGGATTGTGTATTATAGGGCCAAATGAATATAGTTTGCTATGCTTTTCTAATGCCCTATTAGCTATATCAATTGCACGCATAACACCATAGCAAAAACCTGCATTTTCAGCGATTTCTATTATCATAAACCCTCCGAATTATACCCTTGACCTCATCATACACTTCTTCAACACCTTTGCCAGTTGTATCTACTTCATAAGCACCATCTGGTTTAATAAGAGGAGCAATATCACGCTCGCTGTCTTCTTTATCCCTCTTTTCTATAATCCCCAGAACCTCATCTATTTTCTCTCCCGTTTCAAGAGCTCTTCTTTTCGCTCTCTCCTTCAGATCGGCCACCAAAAAAATTTTGACATCAGCATAAGGAAAAATCACCGTCCCACAATCCCTGCCATCTATAACAAATTTCCCATTCTCAGCCAAACCCCTAACCTTTTTGTTCACATAATCCCTAACAAATCCTATTTGTGCTATTTTTGAAGCCACTCTACCTATTGTTTCGCTCTGCAAGCTATCTGTAATATCTTCACCATCACAAAGCACTCTAATCGAATTTTCTTTAAGCAACAATTTCAAATTCAAGTTAGCAAACTTCTCCCTGTCAACATTCTCACCCAGTGTATAAGCTATTGCCCTATAGACAGCACCACTATTAATATGGACAAAACCGTCCCTTTTTGCTAACAGCCTAGCTATTGTACTTTTCCCGCTACCTGCAGGGCCATCTATCGTAACAATAAATCTACCCATCCAATATTCCTTTAAAAATCCTTGCTTGTTTAAGATATTCAATCAATTGTTCTTCTTTTTCACTTTTAACTAAATTAGCAAACTCTTTTAACTGCCCTATATATTCAGAAATAGCTTTTAAAACGTTATCCTTATTTTTCAAAAATATATCACTCCACATATGTTCAGAGGAGGCAGCAACGCGTGTATAGTCCCTAAAACCACCGCCTATAAACCTAAACTCTTCTGATTTACCCGAAACAAGATGAACGAGCGTATATGCGATAACATGCGGTAGATGGCTAACATATCCAAATACCTCATCATGCAACTCTGGGCTCATTATTTTAACAATCATACCAAGCGATTTGGCAAACTCCCTACCAAAATTCAAAAGGCTTTCACTCATATCAGAATACGGCGTCACAATGCAATATGCTCCTTCAAAAAGACTATCAAACGCAGCTTCAGGTCCAAAGTTCTCAGTGCCTGCTATAGGATGCATTGGAATATAATTCGCGTTTCCACCAAAATAAGATAAAACCCTATCGACTATGTATTTTTTTACGCTTCCAACATCTATAACCACTGTTTTTTTATTTAAACTCAAAATATCAATCACATAATCAGAAATCGCACTTACAGGCGTTGACACAACGACAAAATCGGCATTAGAAATCCTACTTAAACTGGATTTTTCATCTATAACGCCCAACTCCAAAGCTTTATCCAAATTAACTTCACTTTTATCATATCCTACTATATGTTTGGCTAAGTTTTTCTTTTTTAAGGAAAGAGCAATCGACCCACCAATTAATCCAACGCCAACAATTCCTACCTTATCAAACATTCAGAATTTCTTCCAGATTAGAAATGAATATTCTATTTTCCTCATCCGTTCCTACAGTTACTCTAAGCATCGTCTTATATCCATAGCCAGTCATCGACCTTATAATAACGCCTCTTTTTAAAAGCTCTCTATAAATGAAATCCGCATCCCTGTTTACGTCAAATAAAACATAATTTGTATAAGACTTTACATACCTAAGTCCCATTCTATCAAATTCACTATACAAATAGGACTTTCCTCTTTTGGTCACATCAACACTATTTTTTACATGTTCTTCATCGTCTAAGGCAGCCAAAGCAGCATTCTGCGCCACGATATTAACATTAAAAGGCGGTCTAACCCTATTTAGATAATCTGTTATATCAGCTTTAGCAATACCATAGCCAATTCTCAAACCCGCAAGCCCGTAGGCTTTAGAGAACGTTCTTAAGATGATTACATTACCCTTTTCATAAAGATCAAGCAATTCTTCATAATCATCCTCACTTATTGCATACTCATAATAAGCTTCGTCTATTACAACAAGCGTATTGTCAGAAACACTATCAATAACCCTTTCTATATCAGCTTTTTTAATAATTGTTCCTGTTGGGTTGTTGGGTGTATTCAAAAAAATAACCCTCGTTTTATTGTTAATACGTTCAATAAGTGCATCTACATCATATGCAAAATCCTTCAAAGGAAGTTCAACCAACTTCTTACCAAAAGACATGCCAATGATTTTATACTCCACAAACGTCGGATAACAATAAAGAATTTCATCGTCTGAGCCCGTAGCAAATGTTCTATAAATCAGCTCTATTAGTTCATCCGAGCCATTACCAAAAATTATATTATCCCTTGAAACGGAAAGTTTCTCAGCCAATTTATTTTTCAAATAAAAACAATCCCCATCTGGATAAAAATTAACATTTTCTGCAACATTCCTTATAGCCTCAATAGCTTTCTTTGAAGGACCTAAAGGATTTTCGTTTGATGCAAGCTTAATAATTCTACCCTCTACACCAAGCTCTCTTCTCAACTCTTCTATAGGCTTACCGCCCTCATAAGGCTTCAAATTTTCTATATGTTTATCTACTCTCATCAATTAGCACCTCATTCTAAAACTGTTATTTCCCCTTTTTCATTTTTCTTGGTCTTATACAGAGCCTGATCAACCCTATCTAAAACACTTTCCACCGTATCACCGTCCTTTACCTGAGTAACTCCCAAGGATAAGCTACATTTAAATTCAATATTGTTTTTCTTAAACTTTATTGAGTTGATTTTATCTTTAATCTTCCTTGCCACAACAACAGCATCATCCAGTTTTGTCTCTGGCAGTATAACTATAAACTCATCTCCACCATACCTTATAGGTATATCTGATTTTCTGGTAGATGTTTTCAATACTGAACCAATAACTCTAAGCACCTCATCCCCGGCCAAATGCCCGTACGTATCGTTAATACTCTTAAAATTATCCAAATCCATCATAATAACACTAAAAACCTTTTTGTATCTATTGTAGCTGTAGATCAAATTCTCAAGAACATCGTTCATATACCGTCTTAAATACAAACCGGTTAAATGGTCTTTTAAAGACATCTCTTTTATATTTTCTATGGACTTTCTCTGCTTTTCCAAAACTTTTCTTGCTGCTTCCAATTCAGATTTTAAGGAATAATTTATATATTTAACCTTTTCAAGCTCGTTTGCTATTCCCTCATCAACCATTCCTGCATAATTTGAAATGCTCTTTATAGAATCATCGTATTGAACAGCAGACTTCTCCAATTTTTCTTTAACATCATCCGTTATATCCTTTATGTTAGACGCTATATCCAAAACCCTACGTTTTAGCTGCTCCAACTCCTCAGAGGAAACCTCACCCGAACCATACAAAAACCTATGGAGTTCTGACTCTTTCAATCCATACTCAAGTGCAACCTCAACGAAAATCTTATAGTAATTAAAGGGAGTTAAAATAATATCCCTCTTTGTTGCCCTGTATAAAGCCTCTTTGATGATTGCAACGAGCTTATCAGAATTATTTCTCATCTACAAACCTCACACTATCAGCTGTTAAGACCTTTTTTACATCCTTGCCCATGTCAACAAGCAAAAAACCATCCTCATCAATGTCCTTTGCCAATCCAACAAGCACATCTCCATCAGAATGTATTTCAACCTTCCTTCCAAGAGTGTTATTACTTTTCTTCCACAAATTGAGTATTTTTTCTCTGCCTTCGCTTGTTAAAATATTCAGAAGATTCTCCAAATAAAACAGAGTATTGCTCAAAAGTATAGCTCTATCTACTTTCTCTTTCGTCAATACATACATGCTCGTTGCCTTGGACTTTATCTCATCTGGCATTTCTTTCATATTAACGTTTATACCAAAACCAATTATTGCATTAGTCAAAACCCCAGCTTCACTGCGTGTCTCAAGTAACACGCCAGCTATCTTTTTATCACCCACCATAACATCATTTGGCCATTTTATTTTAGCATCTTCTATCCCAAAATCACTCAAAGCCTCTTTTATAGCAATAGATGTAGCAAACATTATAGCAATAGAATCTGACACATCCATATTCTTTGGTGTATATATTAACGACACATATATATTTTCACCCTTGGGCGATAACCACTTTCTCTTCTGTCTTCCACGCCCAGACGTCTGTTCCTCAGCAATAACGAGTGTTCCATGTGAATCTGGGTCTTTTTCCAATATATATTCTGCTTCATCCATAGTTGAAGAGGTTAATCTAAAATACTCGATTTTCTTACCAAATATCTTCGTATTTAAATGGCGTTTAATTTCGTATGGTATTAAAATATCCTTAGCCTCCTCCTTAAGAATATACCCTACACTACGTTTTCCTTCAATCTTATAACCCAATTTCTGCAGGTTTTTAATTCTATTCCACACCGCTATCCTACTGACGCCCAACTTATCACACATCTTTTCACTAGTCACATACTTACCAATATTCTTATAAAGCTCGTCTAAGATTACATCATTCATCTTTTATTCCTCAACGCTTTATTTAATAGTTTTATTGCACAGAATTTTCCACACATTGTACATACATCACTTTCTTGTGGCAGAGAAGACTCTCTTTCCCGCTTTACATACTCAGGATCTATGGAAAGTTTTATCATACTATCCCAATCTAAGGCTTTTCTTGCCTTGCTCATTTCCAAATCCCATTCAAAAGCTCCAGGAATTCCTTTTGCAATATCCGCTGCATGGGCTGCAATACGAGTCACTATAACACCTTCCCTAACATCCTCAGGAGTAGGTAATCTAACATGCTCAGCTCGCGTTACATAACATAGAAAATCTGCGCCATACGCTGCCATCAGTGCACCGCCTATAGCACTTGTAATATGGTCATAGCCAGGTGCAATATCTGTGACTACTGGCCCCAATACATAAAATGGTGCACCTTCACAAAGGCTATTTTCTATTTGAGCATTTGTAATAACCTGATTTATAGGAACATGCCCAGGTCCTTCTATCATCGATTGAACACCAGCATCAAGCGCCCTTTTATGCAACTCACCAAGCAAAATTAACTCATGAATTTGAGCCCTATCGGTAGCATCAGCTATGGCACCTGGTCTAAAACCATCCCCCAAAGATAAAGTCACATCGTATTCTTTGGCTATCTCAAGTACCCTATCAAAATGCTCAAACAACGGATTTTCTTTTTCATTATAAAGCATCCATACAGAAAGAAACGTTCCCCCTCTTGAAACCAAATCTTCTACCCTACCTTGTTTAATTAACCTATCGAGTGTACCTTGTGTAACACCACAGTGCAAAGTCATATAGTCAATTCCGTCCTTGGCCTGCTTTTCAATTGTAGAAAAGATATCATCTTCAGTCATATACGCTATAGAACCTTTATTTGCCGCAACTTCAACTGCTGCTTGATAAATAGGTACATTTCCAACAACAATAGGAGACTCTTCCAAAATCTTTCTCCTAATAAAATCTAAGTCTCCACCGGTAGATAAATCCATGACGGAATCGGCTCCTGCCTCATAAGCAGCCTTTAGTTTTTTAAGCTCCATCTCAAGCTGAGCGATATCCGAAGAAGTACCTATATTGGCATTAACCTTTGTTTTTAAACCTTTACCTATACCCACCGGTTTAATATCGTGATTTTTGTTTTTTGGAATCACTATTGTGCCATTTTTTAAACCTTCCATAATAAACCCAACAGAGCGGTTCTCATCCTTTGCAACCTGCTCTATTTCCCGCGTAACAATCCCTGATTTTGCAGCCTCAATCTGCGTCATAATTTACTCCCCTAACATAAAATTATCAGGATTTTATACTATACAAGATAGAAATTATCAAGAGTTTGTTAATTTAACAGTTATGGAATGTAGATTTTATTACTACAAAGTCCACAGAAAATATTACTTGTTTGATTCTACAAGCTCTTTAAGGGCTTTCACAGCTAAATCTATTTTTCTCAAGCCCTCTGCCTGGTCTCTTCCAAAAGCCATAAATCTAACGTTCATTTTCTTATCATCAAACCCTGAAGGCAGAGATTTTATATAAACATCATAGGATTTCATAACTTTATCTATAAAATTTCCCAAAACGCTCTCATCGTTTACATCAAAAAAAATTTCTTTAATAACACTAACTTTGTTTGTCAGATTTCTCAATACAGAAACCACTTCATTTTCAAACATAGGTTTCATCTCTTTTGGGACACCAGGCAGGCAAAATATATGCTTTCCATCCTTCTCAACATAAACTCCCCATGCAGCACCAATACTATTTTTAAGGGGCTTACTTCCTTCGATTAAATAAGCCATTTTCTTTCTCTTCTCATTTAATCCTGGACTTTCTATTTTTCCTTCGCTGTAAAGTTTCGTGTAAAAGTTATCTATAAAATTCAACGCTTCTTTATCTAAATAAGTTTCCCTATTCAAAGCTTCAGCAACAGACTCTAACGTTATATCATCGAACGTAGGACCTAAACCACCTGTAGTAATAATAACATCAACCTTATCAATAACAAAATTTATGGAACTAATAATATCCTCTTTTTTGTCGTCAACGGATAGAATAAATCGATTATCAAAACCCATACGGTACAAATAAGAAGAAATAAAAGCAGAATTCGTATCCGTAATTACACCACTAACTATCTCTTTTCCTATAGAAAAAACTGCAGATTTCATACAAACAAAAAATGGCGGAGCCGACGAGACTTGAACTCGCGACCTCTGGCGTGACAGGCCAGCGTTCTAACCAGCTGAACTACGGCTCCGCAATAACATCAGTGGTGGGCGCAGCAGGACTTGAACCTACGACCCCCTGCTTGTAAGGCAGGTGCTCTTCCAGCTGAGCTATGCGCCCTATTCTTAAGCTGCTACTTGTTGACCTTTTCCTTAAAAATCCTACCGCACTTAAAGCTCGGTAAATTAAAGGCTTCGATTTTCAGCTTTTCACCAGTTCTTGGGTTTCTACCCATTCTTGCGGATCTTTTACTTACATAAAACGTTCCAAATCCAGCAAAACCAACCTTTTCACCTTCCGCTACAGCTTCCATAATCGTCTCAACTGTTGCATCGATAATTTTCTTTGTCTGCGTCTTGGTAGCACCAACTTTTTCAGCCACCTTTTCTATTAGCTCAGCCTTTGTCATAAAGCTACCTCCATTTTCTAAAATGGCGTCCCCAGCGGGATTTGAACCCACGTTACCGCCGTGAAAGGGCGGTGTCCTTGGCCTACTAGACGATGGGGACGAGTAATTTACAAACTGGTGGGCCGTGCAGGAATCGAACCTGCGGCCAATAGCTTAAAAGGCTACTGCTCTACCGACTGAGCTAACGGCCCACTTCATCTGCCCTTATCACAAGGGCGAAATGATAATACACATTCAACACTACCTTGTCAATAGATTTTTTCAATTTAGCAACACTTTTTCTATGAATTTTTTAACCTCTTCTACAGAGTTGTTAAGAGTGGAAAACCTCTTCTCTTTACCTTCTAATGCTTTAATAGCTTCCGGCACATCTGGATATTTACCCACTGACTCATAGATAGCTTCTGGAAATTTAGCAGGATGCGCTGTGGCAAGACACACAACATCTTGATATCCAGTTTGCCACGCAGCATAAACCCCACAAGCAGTATGTGGATCCAGAATATAGCCCGTTCTCTCGTAAAACAGTCTAATTGTATCTTTAGTAGATTGTTCAAGAGAACTAAAAGAAACAAAGTCCTCACCCACTTTTTTTAAAGTTACATCATCAAAACTAAGTTTTCCTTTTTTAGAAAACTTGTTCATCAAATCCTTCACTATTTCTTCATCTTCGTCAAACAAGTAATACAAATACCTTTCAAAGTTGCTCGCTACCTGTATATCCATAGAAGGCGAAATCGTCTTGATAACTTCACCTTTTGAGTAATCACCATAATTTACAAACCTGCATAATATATCGTTTGAATTCGTTGCAAGTATGAGCTTTTTAA
>WFRG01000025.1 GCA_015486705.1 Hippea sp.
ATACACCCATAATTATGGTTACAACCGAAGCCGCCAAAGAGGATATCATAACCGCCCTTAAAGCCGGAGTTAACAACTACATAGTCAAACCATTTAAGCCCGATGTTTTGAAAGATAAGATAGATACGGTTTTGGGTAAAAAAGATTAAAAGTAATAAAAGGAGGTATAAGGTATGTCTATTTTTACTGATCCTACTTATCGGTATGATGAGGATTTGGAGTTTTTGGGGTATTTGAAGTCGGAAGATTTAAACGATTTGGTTCATATTCTAACTACTGACCCCTCTGACGGTGTCGGCAGATTTTCAGAAGAACTAACGTCTAATCCTGATTACAAAAAATACTATCCTGATCATCATAAATATTGGAGAGCAATTGCCGCCGAGATACAGACTTTTGGTGCAAACAGTATAGCTACTATATTTAGAGGAGGGGAAGGTGTTCTTTACAAAGAGGTTTTAACAGATGTTTGCGACAAATTGAAGGTTAACTACAACAAGGATTCATCTATAGACACTATAGAAAACAATCTTTTTATGAAAGTTTTCACGGATGCCGTCAACTACCCCCGTCTAAAGACGAGAGCTTGTAAGGATGCTCTATGTTGACCAGGCTAAGTCGGTTAGACGACTACGTTAGGAACGAATACATAGGCACTCTGGGATGCTTCTCCAGTCCCGGACACTGCGGTAGGTGGTTAAACAGGTCTAAGGGGTTAAGCTGGTGCTGCCTGCATATAAAACCGTTCCATAACATTGCCGAGGAGAGACCCCAACAATGGGGCGTAACAAGACCCGTAAGGGTAAAGTTTAAGGAGGTTAGTAGTGTCGGTTTTTGTGTTGGACAAGAAGAAACAGCCTTTAATGCCCTGCTCTGAGAAACGTGCAAGATTATTACTTGAAAGAAACCGTGCTGTTGTTCATAAGGTTTATCCATTCACAATTAGACTTAAAGATAGAGTAGGTGGTAATATTCAACCAATTGAGTTAAAGGTTGACCCGGGAAGTAAAACGACAGGTATTGCTCTTGTGGCTAACTATCAAAGTGGCAGAAAAGTAGCCTTTGCCGCTAATCTTAATCATCGTGGACATAAAATTGCAAAAGTACTTCTTATTAGAAGGATGTATAGACGCAACAGAAGATACCGCAAGACCCGCTACCGCAAGCCACGTTTTCTCAACAGACGCAGACCCGAGGGGTGGCTTGCACCGTCAATTCAATCTCGTGTGGATAACGTATATACAATCGCAAAACGGTTGATTAGCCTTGCCCCTGTATCTGAGATTATGGTTGAGACAGTCAGGTTTGATACTCAAAAGCTACAAGACCCTGAAATTAACGGTATTCAGTATCAGCAAGGAACGCTTACGGGATATGAGGTGAGAGAATACCTGCTTGAAAAATGGAATCGCCAATGCGCTTATTGCGGAGCTAAGAATGTACCGCTTGAGATAGACCATATTATCCCGAAGTCGGCAGGTGGCTCTAACCGAATAAGCAATCTAACGTTAGCTTGCCACTCCTGTAATCAAAAAAAGGGCAACCATTCTATTGAGGAGTTTATAAAAAATAAAAACGTGATCGAAAAAATCAAAGCCTATGCGAGAACTCCTCTTAGGGATGCTGCGGTTATGAATTCTATACGGTATGCCGTAGGCAATACTCTTAAATCTTTTGGGTTGCCTGTGTCGTTTTTTTCCGGTGGCAGAACCAAATACAACAGAGTAAAACAAAACTTTCCGAAAGACCACTGGATTGATGCGGCTTGTGTCGGTAATACAGGAGAAAAAATCTTTATCCCTAAAGGAATTAGGCCTTTAATTATTACAGCGACAGGCAGAGGTTATCGCCAGATGTGTTATACCGATAAATATGGCTTTCCCAAATCATCACCTAAATCACGAAAGATAGTTAAAGGCTTTATGACTGGCGATATTGTAAAAGCCGTAATCACCACAGGAAAAAATACAGGTGCGTATCTTGGAAGAATAGCTGTTAGATCATCGGGTAGCTTTAAACTTAAAACAGTAAACGGGATAGTTGATGGTATCAGCTATAGGTTTTGTAAATTAATACAACGAGGGAATGGATATAACTATTCGTTCTCCTCACCCATTTAAAAATGAGTGCTTCCAAACGGATGATGGATCGTGAGTTTATAACACCCGAACTTTTAACATCAGGCGTTTTGTCTATCCTAAAAGCAGGCGGGTTTAAATCTTATCAAATTGTAATCACAATCGCTAACGCCATATATAAATCCCTGTTTGATAAGGGTTTATCGTTATTGGCAAACAGCACTATTCCTAAAATACTCAACGTTGCTATCGGTCCGATAGGATGGGCTGTAACGATAATATGGACAACGATAGATGTTGCCGGTCCCGCATACAGAGTAACTGTTCCAGCGGTATTTCTCGTTGCAGCGTTAAGAAAAAAATATAAAAGCAGATCCTAAAAAAGAAGGAGGTATTTTATGAGTGATGTAGAAAAACAGAAGTCCTACGAGAATCTTAATCCTGAAACAAAAAGTCTTTTGCGCAGTGTAACAAAGTGGTCGTTGGAGTTCACGGGCATCATAGGTCTAATACTTATGACACTTGGCGTTTTAATTACGTTTTTTGGCCCTTTAATAGCCACTGATATTAGCGGACAAATGGTTTATCCCTTCCTTGGTAAAATGATGGTCGGGATAGGAATTTTCACTTTTGTGCAGGGTGTTATTCTTGTAGCCGCCAACGAGATTTTCAAGGCAATTCTCAGCATTGATGAGAGTATGAAAATCACTGTTTCTCTTTTATCTCAGATAAAAGAATCACACGAAAAATAAAAGGGGGAAGTAAGCACTATCACTGTTCAATAAGATGGACGGTGGTGGTGCCAAAAAAGAATAATGAAGATACTGCGGAAAAAAGAACGAATAAACAAACTTAGATTATTTAATAAAGACAAACAAGAAAACGTAGAGCTTAATAGAAATTTAACGGAATGTCGGAAAGTTTTGGCGGAATATTTTGATGAACGGGACAGGCTAATGTCTTTTCTTGAAGAAAAGTTAAAAACCTGTAGAGAAATTGAAGACAGTATTGATAGGTTAAAAAAGATAGTTAGAGAAAAAAAACTAAAACATCTTCAAAATCTTGTTTCAAGTGAAGTACCTGCCGGCAGAATTACTAAGGAGATGAAAAAAGCCAACAGGCAGTTAATTTATTTTGAAGATATAAGTAATGAGGTATCAAAAATCGCAAATAGTTTAGAGTATGCAATCAAGAAAGGTAAAAATGCAAACGAAAGCATGTAGTAGTCAATTTCCTTTAATACAATACAAAACGCCGACTAATATATTGCCATCGGTATTTTCCTTTTTAATTATTGCATTTTTAGTTGTTAGAGGTTTTATTGGCGGGTTTAGTGTTTCTGTTAACTTGCTGCCTATTTTTGCAAATGTTCTTATTTTTCTCACGCTCGTTTGGTTTAAGCGATTGATAATTAAAGAAAATAAGCAATTTAAAGGCAAAACGGTTTTATATACATTCATAGCATTTTTGGAATATCTCTATTTTACAAGTTTTATAGCTATGTTTATAGTTCTTGCTCAATATGGTGCTGTTTGGGGCAGAGAACTTATTTTTAATGACCATTTACTCTTAAAATTAGACGCCATTTTTATAGGTTTTAATTGGTATAAGTTTAATGCTTTAATCGTTTCAAGCAGTTTTTTAAGCACGGCTGTCATTCTTTTATACGATGCTTTATCCGCACTGCCCTTTATTTTGATATTCAGTTTAATTGTTTTTAAGAAAGAAGAAGAGATAATTCGTTTTTTGCTTTTTATGATAATAACAGGGGCTATAACGGTTTTTGTGTTTTATTTATATCCTGTTGTCGGTCCTGTTACTCCGAATATGCACATAAAAACACTTATAAATTTTTCATATCTTCCAACAATAGAGGCGGCATCAAGTAAAATAGGCACGTATTTATTCGGTATCCACTCTTTGGATGGTTTTCGTCAGGCATACGCGCGCCAAAATGTTTTTTACATGACGGGCGCTATATGCTTACCGTCTTATCACGCTGTGGAGGCAGCCGGGTTTGCTTATTTTATGAAAAATACAAATAAAACTCTCTTTTATACTTCTATTATACTAAGCATATTGATATGTATAGCAGCTATACCTATGGGTAATCACTATTTGGTGGATATAGTGGCAGGCGGGATTGTATCTTTAGTAGGTTTTTATTTAATTCCTCGGCTTGATTCCTTGACAGTCTTGAATAATCTTGCCAAATCTTTAAAAATTTGATATAATATTAGTGTCTTGGGACGGGGAAAACTTGTAAAAAACTTTATGTTTAGGAGGTTTTTATGCCAAAGATCAAGAGTCTGGCGAGTATTTTTGTGGTTTTCTTTGTTGCATTCTATCTTTATTCCTGCGGCGGCGGGGGCGGTTCAAGTTCAACACCTTCAGGCGGTAATACTCCTATTATCCATGGTGGAAATGGTGGAAATGGTGGAAATAATGCAGGCGGAGGTAATGGTTCGGGTTCAGGTAATTCAGGATCAAATGGAAACTCAGGAACAAGCGGCTCAGGTAATTCTTCTTATAGCGGATCATCGTCCTCAAAGTTCACCGTTCAACCCGGAAACTGCGATATAAACAATTTCCAATGGGCAGGAACGATAACCGGCAAGGACGTTAAAATAGATGGGAAAGTCTATTATAGTGTCCCCGAAGATGCCATATACGAGATTGATACAGAATTCGATAATACTACATACAAAACGTCTTATTTAACGAAAAGGATTACTATAAGTGACACAAGTTCAGATATTCAGCCTATAACTTGGCTAAATGAAAAGTTAAATAATATAAATGACAGTGTTGATTTTGGTTATGGGGATTTCTTCCAAAATTGTGCATTAGTAAACAAACATTTTTATTTCTTCCGATATGATACCGCAGATTCTTCATCCGACAGTCCTGTTACGGTTATGTATAATGTTAATTTGGCAACTGAGTCTGTCGATAATTCTTCGCTTATCGGATATAAAATAGGCAGTTATAATGACCTTCAGTTCACTACTCAAAGCACAGGGTCTCTTGGTTCGGATTACGATAATAAAAAGTTGCTTATTAGTATGTTCAGCACTTTGGGAAATTATGATGCATCAGGAGAGCTTGCTTACGGTGAAACAAATACGGTTTACGGCATCAACACAAATGACAATAGTGTTACTAAAACCCCTTTATATTCTATTGGCGGTCCTGTAACTCATTACTTACAGCCGTTTACAGAGGCTAACGGCTATCTTTATTCATCGGGCATAGACAGCAACGGCAATTCCGTCTTTAATATTATAGATGAAAAAAATGATGAGCTTGTTAAGTCTGTAGGGTTAGACTTTTTCTTGAACAGCGACAATTCATCTACGAAAAATTATTTATTTTTCTCATACGGCAGGGCGGTTGCCTCGTATGATGGCAATTATGTTTATGTTCCTGTTCTTGTTGTATCCGATAAAGAATACTATTCGTTCTTGCTTAAAGTGGATACAGCTACAAACACCCTAAGCGCTATTGGTGTTTATGCGATAAACGGGTGGTATATCGCTGATATAGCTGTTTCACCTGACGGAAAGTATGTTTATGTTATGAATAGTATAGAACCAAACCCCGGGTATATGGAAATGACGGTTATAAACACTCAAACACTTACCCAAAAAGCATTTAAAGTTGAGATTCCATATTCCAATAAACAAATGTATTTAATGTATCAGACCTTTTACATCACAAGCGGAATGGGTATGGGATTAGAGATTAGCAAGGACGGAAAATATCTATACGCACCAATATTATTGGAAAGTGGACAGAATGGTGATAGTGACAGTTATGTAATTAAACTTAACACAGATACCCTTATTAACTCGGTTCAGTAATGTTAATTATCTCTTCTTCTTTTTATGTATATTTCAAGCACCTCATTTCTTTTTGGGGTGCTTTTTTGCCCGATTTCGCTTAATACGTCGCCGTGGTGAGCCGTTTTAGGTCTCATTCGACTAATTGGTCAAATGAACTAAAAAACGAGCAAAATCGGGCAAATTAATCAGTTAATTCACATACAAAAAAAGTGACAAAAAAACGTTATATAAGAGAGGCGAAAAAAAAGAAAGGAGGTAAATATGCACTCTCTTTCTGAGGACGAAAAGGTCCGCATAGCGAATGATTATTTTAACGGGGCAACCTATAAGGATTTAATAAAAAAGTATAGATGTGGTTCCGGAACTCTTCATAAAGCGTTATCTACTTTTAAAGCCGATTGGTTCGATTTAGACGAGATAAAAAAAGAACGTAAAAAAGAAAAAAAGATAAAACTGCCTGACAATATAGAACAAATAGCGCGGGATTTCAAAAATGGTACATATTACGACAAACTTCAAGAGAAATACGGGTATAAACACTACCAATTACGCAATTTCTTTATGACATTTAAAGCCGATTGGTTCGATTTCAAGAGTATAAGCAAAGATCATTCAAAGCGTAATCGAGCAAATAACAAACATTTAAAACAAGATGGCAGTGTTTACTTAAACTTTTTAAATACATTGAAATCTTGTGGTCTAACTGACGCCGAAAGCTGGGCGGTAATGAATTTTATAATCAAGAAATCTAATGATAGTGCAGGTTTTTGTTTTGACGAATTAACAAATCAAGAGGCGGTAAGCCGTATTATAGAAAAAATAAAAATACAATCGCTAAAAACCGTTTTTATATCAGCAATTAGCAGGAGGGGTGATTCGTGAAAATAGTATATATTTCTCATCCTATTAAGGGTGATAAAGCGGGCAATATAGAAAAGATAATAAAAATAGTCCGTTCAATAAACCTATTTTTGCCTGATATAGTGCCTTTAACAAACTATATAGCCGACTGTTTGGCGTTAAACGATGATGTCAAGGAAGAGCGTGATAAAGGACTATCAAACGATGAAGCCATACTTCAAAGCGGCATCGTTGATGAGCTTTGGGTTTTTGGTAATGAAATAAGTGATGGTATGCGTATAGAAATAGATGTTGCTCAAAAGATAGGTATTCCTGTTAGATATTTTGCAAATCAAGATTTTATCAAAAAAGAAAAAGGAGGTAGTAATGCTTTCTAAAATTTTTCAAAAGGAAAAAGCTGTGGACATAGATGATGTAAAAATACTGAGAAATTCAAGGCATTTTAATCAAATTACGATAGAAGACGAAAAAGAAAAGAACACGTATATTTTTTTAGAGTCTTTTTTTAATGGTTACGCATTTGTTTTCATACTTAATAT
>WFRG01000026.1 GCA_015486705.1 Hippea sp.
AATGGATATTCAATATAATAAAGCTTTCCCTCTTCTTCTTTGTGTTCGACCTCTAAATCACTCAAAGCCGTATGACACCTTGGACACCAGTTGATAATGTATTTATCCTTGTAAATCAACCCCTCTTTGTAAAGTTCCACAAAGACCTTTCTTACAGCCTTAGAAAGCTGCTCATCCATCGTAAAGCGCAAGCGAGACCAATCACAGCTCAAACCCAGCCTCTTTATCTGTTCAACAATCCTATTGCCGTATTTTTCTTTCCATTCCCAAACCTTCTCGACAAATTTCTCCCTTCCTAAGCCCTCCTTCTTTATGCCTTTGCTCGCCAAATCCCTTTCTACCATATTTTGCGTTGCAATACCTGCATGGTCGGTGCCGGGCACCCAGAGGACGTTGTAGCCCTTCATTCTCTTGTATCTCACCATTATGTCCTGCAGTGTACCATTTAAGGCATGGCCAATATGCAAAGCCCCAGTAACATTTGGAGGCGGAATAACAACACTAAAATTATCCACATCAGGATTATTTTTAGGCTGAAAGTAACCGTTTTCCTCCCAAAACTCATACCATTTAGTCTCAAACAGCGGAGAATATTTTGTATCTTCCATAGTATTCACCTCTTATGAGTATTTTTCCGAAAGATTTAATCCATAACTAAATGCAGATTGATTCACTGTTCTCAATTTTTCAGGCAACACCTGATCTATCGCCTCTACAAAATATTTCTCATCTATTCCCATAAAACGCGACAAAAGCCCAAGTATTATGGTGTTTACAAGTCTTGAATTTCCGAGTCTATTTGCGTCTTTTATAAATCGTCTCTTTATTAGTTTTTCAACCTTCACAGTTTCAATCATACCATCGATGTTGCTTTCATCTATTGTCTGACCGATTATTGGCACAATCCTGTCGTTAACAACAACTATGGAGTCATTATTCAAGTATCTAACCCATCGCAGCATCTCAACCTTCTCTGTTGCCAACATAAACTGAACACTGCCCATTTTATCCGTGGGTGAATAGACCTTGTTGCCATACCTAACAGATGCGCTCACAGAACCGCCCCTCTGACTCATGCCGTGTATTTCGCTTTTTTTTACATCAAAACCAGCAAACATGCATGCATAAGCAACGACATTCGAAGCCGTTATAATGCCATCGCCACCCACACCAACAAAGAGAACGCTATTTATGTTCATTTCTCCTCCTTCTTCACTATGGCACCTTCAATGGGACAGACGTGCATACACACCTCGCAACCCGTACACAGCACCTCATCAATAATCGCCTTATTATCCTTAAAATCTATAGCTGGACAGGCAATACGTAAGCACCTTTTGCAACCGATACACTTGTCAGGCACAACAACAAGCGGTGTCTCCTTGATCTTTTTTGGCGCCAAAACACAAGGTCTTGTTGGTATTATAACACTCAAGCCGGGTTTGTTTATCTCCTCTTTCAAAAGCTTCTTTGTATTTTCATAATCGTACTGATCCACATCATAGACACGTTCAATGCCTATGGACTTCACAAGATCATAGATCCTTATGGGCTTTACGCTTTCTCCCTTTAGATTAAACCCACTACCGGGATCTGGTTGACCACCCGTCATGGCCGTTATTCTATTGTCCAAAATTATAACTGTCATGTTAGCGTTGTTGATATAGGCATCGATCAAAGGCTGTATACCTGTATGGAAAAACGTTGAATCACCTATTACGGCAACAACCTTTTGCTCACTTTGAACCTTGGATGCACCAACACCCATAGAGATACTTGCCCCCATGCACACGGTTGTATGCATAGCGCTCAAAGGCGGTAAACACCCAAGCGTGTAACATCCAATATCGCCTGTAATAAAGATGTTTCTACCCAATGAATGTAAAATGTCAAATATGGGTCTATGGGGACAGCCCGGACACAGAGCCGGGGGACGTTTAGGCAATTCAAACTCATTAAAGACAACCTTTGTGGTCTCTTCCCTTATCAAACCGGCCTTTTTCAGTCCTTCTTCAACAATGTCCAGATTGAACTCGCCATCGTAAGGGAAGTATTTCTTACCTTCAACGTTAATGCCTGCAATCTTTAGTTCCTCTTCCATAAAGGGCTCTAATTCTTCAACAACCACAACCCGATCGAACTTATTAACGAATTCCCGTATCTTCTCAACGGGCATGGGGTAACTAAAGCCAACCTTAAACACGTGCGCATCGGGCAATAGCTCTTTGACGTAGTTATAAGCCATACTCGATGTTATGATGCCAAAGTTTGTTTTACCCTTTTCAATCTTGTTTATCGGCGTCTCATTACTAAAAGTCTTCAGTTTTTCCAATCTATCTAAAACAACTTTGTGCCTCAAAATTGCATTTGCAGGTATCATCACGTATTTTCTAAAGTCCTTTTCTAACTTCAAATCCTGTTCATTATCGAGCGTACGTGGGTCAAACTGAACAACACCTAAGGAATGTGAGATCCTCGTTGTCGAACGCAAAATCACCGGTGTGTCAAACTTCTCACTAACAACAAACGCATACTGCATAAAGGCCATAGCTTCAAAAGGATCAGATGGCTCAATCAACGGAACCTTTGCAAATTTTGCATAACGCCTGTTGTCCTGCTCATTCTGGGATGAATGCATACCTGGGTCATCAGCCGTTACAACAACAAAACCCGCATTGACACCGGTGTAGGATGCTGTCATTAAAGGATCCGCCGCCACATTCAATCCCACATGTTTCATTGTGGCAAAGCTGCGTGTTCCAGCAATAGAAGCGCCCAAAGCCGCCTCAAAACCCGCTTTTTCATTTGGCGCCCATTGGGCTATGACGTTTGGGTAGTTCTTAAAATGCTCTAAAATCTCACTCGACGGCGTTCCGGGATAGCCGCTACCAAAACGGGCATTACCCTTATAAGCCCCTATGGATATTGCCTGATTTCCGCTTATGATCTTCTTTATTACTTTAAGTCCCACTGTTCACCCCTAAAACGCAATTTTTATTATCGTCTTCACATTACCCCTCGGCGTAAAATCACCTATGACCTCAAGATGTTTTGGTTTTAAAACCTCTTTCAATGCATTGAAGATCTCATTTGTCGCATCTTCATGTGAAATATAGCGTTCCCTGTACTTGTTTAAATAAAGTTTCAAGGACTTAAGTTCAATAACGTATTTGTCCGGTACGTATTTGATCCTGATCGTCGCAAAATCGGGATAGCCACTCCTTGGACATTTACATGTAAACTCTGGAAATTCTATGCTTATTTCGTAATCGTTCTCCGGATGATTGTTTGGCCAAACTTCAAGCTCTGCCTCTTCTATCGCTTTCTCTCCGTATTTCAATGCTCACCCCCACAACAAAAACTAAGCTTATTTTTAGCACAAAGGCCTTTCAATTACAAGATTTAGACGTCCCAATCCAAAGCCCTATAGGAAATGGCCTCTTTTATATGCTTTGGCAGGACATTATCGCTTTCATCGATGTCTGCTATCGTTCTTGCGATCTTTAGCACTTTTGAATAGCTACGGGCAGAAAAACCAAACCTATCAACGGCCAGTTTTAAAACAGCGTGAGCCTCTTCATTCAAACGGCAGTATTTCTTCAAGTGTTGTTCATTCATCTGGGAGTTGTAACTTATGCCATCGTTTTTAAACCTCAACCGTTGAATATCCATAGTTCTTTGGACAATCTCTTTCATCGTCTTTGAATCCAAATCAACCCTATCGTCCGACAGCTTATCATAGTCAACCTCGGGTACATTTACCTGGATGTCGATTCTATCTAAAATCGGACCAGATATCTTGCTTCTGTATTTCTTGATTTGGGCAACAGTGCAGGTGCATTCACGTTTCTTTGAACCGTAGTACCCGCATGGACACGGATTTGCTGCCGCAACAAGGAGAAATCGTGCTGGGTAAGTTACTTTAGCACTTGCCCTGGACACCGTTATAACGCCATCTTCCAATGGCTGCCTCAAAGATTCAATAACGTTTCTTTTAAACTCTGGAAACTCATCCAAAAATAGAACGCCGTTGTGTGCAAGTGTAATCTCACCGGGCATGGCGTTTACACCACCGCCGATCAAACTCACGTCGCTGCTTCCTGAGTGCGGTGCACGAAAGGGTCTTTCCAAAATTATCGGTCTATCTTGGTTTAACAGACCGCAAACACTGTAGATTTTTGTCGTTTCAAGGATCTCCTCATCCGTCATATCTGGCAAAATGGTGGGTATTCTTTTGGCTATCATGCTTTTACCAACACCGGGAGGTCCAACCATGAGCAGGTTATGGAAACCAGCAGCTGCAATCATCACGGCCCTTTTAACCTTGTATTGACCCTTTACATCTGAAAAATCCAGTTTACCATCTGTTTTTTCTTTGTAAAAAGTATCATCGAATAGTGCTTCAGGATCTTTCTTCAGTTCTCTTTTTAGAAACGACAAAACCTCCAAGAAGTGATCAAACGCAAAGACTGTTGCCTTGCTCAAAACAGCCTCTTTCGCATTGCCCTTGCTTACGACAAGCTTCATACCCCTGCTTTTTGCCAAAACACCTATGGGAAATACACCGTTTACCGGCTTTAACTTACCGTCCAAGGAAAGTTCAGCTGCAAATATAAACTGATCCGTATCGAAATCCACATTCAGAGAAACGTTTGCAAGACCTATGGCTATGGGTAGATCAAAACCTGAGCCACTCTTTTTTATATCCGCAGGGGCGAGACTTATGGTTATCTTCTTAGGCGGTAGCTTTATACCACTATTTGCAAGGCAGTGTATGGCCCTGTCTTTGCTCTCCTTGGCCGCCCCTTGAGCCAATCCAATTATATTCAAAGACGGTATACCGCGTGTGGCATCAACCTCAATATCTATAGGTATAGCTTCAATGCCTTTAAGCGTGGCGCTCTTTATACGTTTAAACATCTATCTAATGGTAATCTTCACCTCTGGCGATGGCTGCGATTCTTGACCGAACTTGTCCACAGCCTTGACGTAATAGTAATACGTCGTATTTGGCGAAACAGTGTCGTCCGTAAAGTACGTATTCTTTGTGACAGCAATCTTCTTTGTCAAAATGAGGAAATGCCTTCTAAAGACCTCATATTGAACGGTATCGGGACTTCCCCTGTTCCAACTTATGACAACCGAATGACCCACCTGTTTAACAGATATACCTGTGGGCGGCAGCGGCAAAGGTTTTGTCTTAAATGCATAGGTTTTTGATGGCAAGCTCTCAATTCCGTCCTTATCAACGGCTGTTACGTAGTAGTAATACGTCTTACCGGGCGCTAAACCTTTGTCCACAAATTGCAGATCACTTGATGGCACCTCTCCAACCATTGCCATGGATTGTTTTGTATCGCCCCTATAGATCCTATATTTCACAACATCCGCTGTCATGCTTGGAAACCAATATATTGTAAGTTGCCCTGCCCCACTCTGAACAGCTGCTAAATTCCTCGGTGGCATAGGTTTGAACTTTGTTGTGGCCTTTGCAACG
Organism: Hippea sp.; assembly: GCA_015486705.1. The sequence continues at coordinate 5,498 of WFRG01000026.1, forward strand.
GCCAAGATATCCCCCTCAACGCTCTTGAAATTCACAGATACGACAGAGTAGTAATAGGTAGTGCCGTCTTTTAAACCCTTATCAATGTAAATCGTATTCACATAACCATCTACCCTGCCTATCTTCTTAAACGGTCCTTTGGGCTTTGTTGACCTGTAAATATTGTAAGCCACGACTGTATGATCGTTGGGAGGCTGCCACCTTATAACAACCATCCTTGGAAGTCCGCTTGTTGCAGTAATCTTCGTTGGAGAAACAGGGGGTGGCAAGGTTTTTCCAACAACGTAATTACTTGCAGGCCCGACACCCTTGTTTGAATAAACGGCAATCTTGTAAAAATACTCCGTGTTGTCCTCAAGGTGTTTCAAAAAACCACCCGTGTCAACGTATGTCGTTTTCAACTTATCGGGAATACGCGCAATTTCTTGATACGGACCCGTTGCTTGTGGAGCTCTATAGATCACATAGCCCTCAACCCTCGTGTCGTTGACCGCATTCCAACTCAAACCCACTTCCCTTATGCCACCCTTAGCAGTCAAACCCGTAACCATTGGAAGCGTCGTTATAACAGGTGGGTTGCTATTCATAGCGCAAGAACTTAACAAGATTATTGCCAATACAAAGAGTAAAAACCTTTTCATCTCAACCTCCGACAACTATTTTAAACATGTCTTCGGGCAACTTTGAATAAAAAACCATTTCCCTGCCCGTTTTGGGATGCCTAAAAGCCAGCTTGAATGCATGGAGAGCCTGCCTTGCAATATCTTTTGATACCTTTCCATAAACCTGATCACCAAGCAGTGGACAACCCAAATATTTCATATGCACCCTAATTTGATGTGTTCTTCCAGTGAACAATTTAAACATAACAACGTCGTAATTTGCAAGTTTTTTGATAACTTTGTATTGGGTTTTTGCAGGCTTACCGTTATTTACAACTGCAAATGCCTTCCTATTTTTCGGATGCCTACCAATGGGCTTTTCAACCAAACCTTCTACATTTCTAAAATGACAGGATGTTATGCCAATGTAACGTCTATCTATGGTATGTTCGAAGAACTGCTTTGCGAGCTCGAAATGAGCACTGTCGTTTTTAGCCAAAATAATCACACCACTTGTATCCTTATCGATCCTATGCACAACACCCGGCCTCTGTGGAGTTCCAATATTGGAAAGTTCTACACCCCTATAGAGTAAAGCAGAAACAACGCTTACATCCTCACTTGCGGCACCAGGATGCACAACAAGTCCAGGTGGTTTGTCCACAACAACAATGTCCTCATCCTCAAAAATAATTTTAATATCCGCGTCCCTTGGCTCAACCTCAATCTTCTTAGGCGGCGGTATAATTATCCTTATGCATTCAGGACCCTTAATCCTATAGCTTTTCTCAACTCTCTTGTCGCAAACGGTTATGAAGCCGCTTTTTATGTAATTTTGAATTTGATTGCGAGGTATCTCCAAAATATCGGATAACAGTTTGTCAATTCTTTTGCCTACGTAGTCGGGCTCTATCTTGTCAATGAAAATCTCATTCATTTATCGTGTTTTCGTACAACTGCTGTATTGTGGGCTGTGTATTTTGCAGATCCACGGGATTTTCTGGTTTCTTGTTGAGCATTTGCAATATCTCACTCGTTACACCCTGCGGGATTGGGAAAGTCTCAATGGGTTTATCGTCCAATGCTAAAGACATGAATTTTATCCATATAGGTAGCGCAGCACGGGCACCCGTTGCACCCTTGAATATCATTCTGTTATCGTCGTACCCCACCCACACACC
>WFRG01000027.1 GCA_015486705.1 Hippea sp.
GAGATAGGACAAATTGTGGGGGTAATCAATGAGATAGCAGACCAAACAAACTTGCTTGCTTTAAATGCAGCAATAGAGGCGGCTCGTGCCGGAGAACATGGACGTGGCTTTGCCGTAGTTGCTGATGAGGTCAGAAAGTTGGCTGAAAAAACTATGCACGCTACCGGGGAAATAAGAGCTATGATTAATACAATACAGAGACAAACAAAAGAGGCTGTTAATGAGACGGGTAAAATAAGCGATATAATCATTAAAGACGTGGAGGATATTGAAAAAAGTAAAGTTAATATAGAGGAAATTGTTGGCGAATTGGATGATATAATAAATCAAATTAATCAAGCCTCTGCTTCTATTGAAGAGCTTTCGGCTACGGCACGAGAGATAGACACTCAAACTACTGAAGTCTCTCAATCGATTATTGAGAATTCAAAGATGATAAAAGATGTTGCTCATATAGCAGAAGAGGTTAATAAACTTGCTCAGCAAGCAAAAGAAACCGTGGAAAAATTGAAAACATAAACTATAGAAAAAATGCCTTTAAGTAGAACTAAGAAGTTAAGTGGATAAAAAAAGGGAAGTGTATATAAAAGTTGGTATTATTGGTAAGTCTCAAAAAAGAGTTGTGTAAAAAGTGAAAAAAGACTTTTCCTTAATCTCCATACTCTTAGCTGTACCAACAGTCATATCCATATTAATCCTTTTAATTATCGGTGCGCTCTGGTATAAAACAACGAAGGCAATCTATAAAGAGAACATATCAAAGGTGCAATCCGTATACACGCGAACAGCAAAAGATTACTCAAAGTATACGATAGATAACTTCATTAAAGAAATAAACGAAGACATTAAATACACCATAAACAAAAGAAAAAAGAAGGACGAATTAGAACTGTGGAAAACATTTAGAGAAATAAACGGCGAACCGCTATCTGATATAAAAAAGATCTTGACTGATAAAACATTCTCTACAGACTTGTCTTATTACATATTTGACTACAAAGGAAACTGTGTATTTAACCCTCTTGATAAAGATGCAGAAGAAAAAAACTTTTTAAACTTGAAAAATGCAGAAGGCAGAGAGTTTATAAAGGAATTAATACAATTATCCAAAAAATCGACCATGGGCTCAATAATTCAAAAGTGGCCAAGTAACTGGCACTTCTTAAACAAAGAAACAATATCAAGAAACGGAATAACAACGTTCATAACATTCAACAATTCACATTGGATATTAATAGCAAGGGACGACCTTGCACCTTTAGAATACCAATTGAAACAGAAGTGGATTAAACAGTTATCACTGTACAGCTATGGAAAGAATAACCACGGATATATATTCGTAGCTCAATTATTACCAGGATACAAAAGTACGTGTTTTGGTATAGAGATTGTAAACTCAAATAATAAAGCTATTGTAGGCAAATGCTTGGACTCAAATGTAAAGGATAAATGCGGCTTTTTGTATAGAAAAAAGTATCTATCGGGCATTTTTAAGAAAGGTTATTCCTTTGTAGAATACTGCTATAAAATTCCTGGAACCAACAAATACGTAAAAAAGATAAGCTACATAAAGCTTTTTAAGAGATGGAATTGGATTCTGGGAACAGGCACATACATGCCTGATTTAATGACAATGATAAACGACACAAAATTATCCATGAAAAAAGAATTGAATCATATAAAAACAATTATAACTATGACTGTTACCCTTATACTTTTGTCCGTTCTCATGATCTTTAAATTTGCGGATAATTTTGTTCATGGAAAGTTGAATACTATATTCAAAGATTTTGAAAAGGCTTTAGATGAATCAAGGTTGATAGAAAACAAAAACTTCAGGATAAAGCAATTAAAGAGACTATCCGACAATTTAAACAAGGCCATAAAAAAATTCAAGCTTTACGAGAAGGGCTATCTCGAATCATTTGCAAATATTTTAGAAGCAAGGGATATATACACAAAAGGACACTCACAAAGGGTGGCAATATACGCAAAAGCTATAGCCAAAGCATTGGGATTGAGTGAGGAACAACAGGACAAAATATACAAAGCGGGACTCTTGCACGATATAGGTAAGATTGGAATACCAGACAACATCTTGCTTAAACCGGGAAAGCTCAGTGAAAACGAATACGAGATCATAAAACAGCATGCGCGTATATCCTATGAGCTTTTGAGACAAATAGAACACTTAAAAGACCTCGCAGAACCTATCAAACACCACCACGAGAAGTGTGACGGCAGTGGCTATCCAGACGGTTTGAAATGCAAAGATATTTGTCTTGAGGCACGTATACTGGCAATAGCGGATATCTTCGACGCACTCACATCCACAAGACCTTACAGAAAGGCGTTTTCACCTGATAAAGCTATAGAGATACTAAAAGAAGAAAAGGTGGATCAAGATATACTCAACAAATCTAAAGATATATTGATCGAAACCTTCAACAGCATGGAAGAGACAAAAACGAGCTTTATGTCTGAAGAGTTGGATGAGATTAGGGGAGAAATATTCAAGGTTGACTATATGACAGGACTGCTGTTCATAACCACATTCGTTAAGGAGTTAAGAGAATGGATCAAACAAAAAGATAAATTCTTCCTCTTTGGTATAAACATAGTGGGTATATCAAAGATTAACTACCTATTCTCCACAGAGGTAGGAAACACAGTTATAGAATCCGTTGCTAAAGCTATCAAAGAAACAGAGAGCAAAATGAAAGAAAAGGGCTATGAAATCATCAGCTGCCGTGCATATGCGGATATATTCTTCGTTGCTTGTTATTCTAAGGATAGAAATATATTGAAAGAAACAAAACAAACATTTGAAGATGACAATTTAACAAAAAGAATTATTGATATGTTCGAAAAGGACGGCAAATGCGGTATTGTAAACAAGAAAGGCACTTGCATAACGGAGTTCATTAACCTAAAAACACAGATGATTAAATACCCTGAGGATGGAAAATCGGCAGAAGAGTTGATATTCAACATTGAGAAGAGGCTTAAATCTCTTACTGAATTTCAGAAAATAGCGTGAAATTATATCAACCCCTTCTCCTTTAGTATCCCTTTTGCCTCCTGCCCGCTGATTTTCAGGTAGATGGCTGTTGTTGTCAAAGCAGAGTGCCCAAGTAAGTCCTGAACAATTGTTACAGGAACGCCAGCTCTTAAGAGCTCTATAGCCCTTGTGTGCCTTAAAATGTGCGGATGAGCTGAATCTATTGGTATGCCAGCTTTTAGGCAAAGCTCCTTGAATACTTTGTTAAAGTTGGATC
>WFRG01000028.1 GCA_015486705.1 Hippea sp.
AACCAACATAATCTCCATAAACAAAGTAACTTGTAGATTGCTTACCTGTTTTAAAAACAAAAAACAATAAAAAAACATAACACACTTCTTTTTTCTCGATTCTTACTAATCTAAAAACAAATAAAACAGCCACTTTTATTGTTATCAAAATAATTTTTTAATTGCTACAGTAAAAAGGTGAACTCCATATTCAGTATGAATCTACTTAGATATTCTCCATATTTATAAAATTTCCTCCCGACCCATTTCCTTATTCTTGTTCTACACCCTTATTTTTACGTTTTAAGCCCCCAACTTTTCTAAATTCGACTACTATATCGAAATAAAAAAACCAACGCTTAAAACGCCTAATTTTACCCAATTTAGAAATAACCACCTTTCCCCCCAACCTTAAGAGAGAAAAAATCGCTATAGCCGTGCTGTCAAGCCCATTAGCCTGCCTGCAGGTGCACGATAGTGTAGGCTTAACAGGATAAACAGCGATGGCGGTATAGGGAATTATTCCGCCAAGGAGGCGAAGCGAAGGTTGCTGGTTTTGCGGTCTTCGAAGCAAAAGGTCAATACCCTGCTTGTCAGGGTATTGTTACCAGTCTTTGAAACGAAAGCAAAGCAACGCCAAAGGCGTAATAGATAAATGTTAAGAAAAATCTTATTTATTATACTAAAAAATAGATCAAGTATAAATTCAATATGGATGCTTACAGGAACACTCTTAAGGAAGCCGCCCAAGCCTCAAATCAAGACTATACCGGCTCACACGGTCTTCGTTGGAACTTTGCCCAAGAGAAGTTTATGGAACTGCAAAGAGAAGGTAAAACCTACGAACAGGCTTTACAGGAAGTGTCAAATTTACTTGGTCATGAACGCCCAGACATAACCGAACACTACTTGAGGTGATTATGAAGCCTAAAAACTATTTTGCCGTATTTGCAAAAATGCCTGAAAAGGCAAAAATCTTCACTCTGTAGCGAGCTTGGGATATTCACCCTGATAAAGCAAAGGAACTGCTTGAGAAACTTGAAAATGAACTAAAGTACCAGGAAACTCTACTATCCCTCGCGCACCGCAAAGCCCATATAACAGAGCATGAAACCGAGTTAATCGATAAAATTAAAAGAATACGACTATCCGATCGCCACCGGTCCAAAGAAGGTAAACAAACCCGACTAATCCGCCTAAGATACTTTCACGAAATAGAAAAACTACGCAAAGAAGGCTTAGGCTGGCGTAAGATTGCAGAATACATACGTATATACCACCACAAAAAGATAAGCCACGTAACTATTAGGAATGCCTATCTAAAAATTAAGAAGCAGATGGAACAGCAACAGGAGCAGTAATGCTTTGGTGTATCTTCTGGACAGCACTTGCAACCTGCTTTTTTCTTGGCATGTATTCTGTATTCACAACATTGTTATGCTGTTTTCTCGTTTATGTCTAACTCAATCATTATCCTGTCATATTCTATGATAGGCTTTATTCTTTCTTTATCTGTCTTGCTTTTCTTTAATTCTAAAAGTCCAAGTTCAGAAAGGATCTTCACATCCTCATTTACATTCTTCAGATCCCTGTTCACTATCTTTGATAACTCGTATATCGATTTGGGTTTGTATTTAGCTATTGCTTTTATAAGCTCAATCCTCTTGGTAGTCAGAACACTTCTTAACGCCGATATACTTTCAAAATATAAAGCCTCTTTCTTTTCTACTTTTTCGCCGTTCTCTATCTTTTTCCAGTAATCCTTAAACTCATTTAAACTCTCGTGAATAGATTTGATCCCTATTCTTATGTTTCTCACTCTCATAACTCACCTCTTTTATATTTTTCTATGTCATCAAGAAAATCCATGATGAGCTTATCCACGTTTTCGAATTTATACGGTATTTCCTTGCCGAGATAATGTTTGTGATCTCCTTTTCTCTCATAGTTGTAATATCCAATAACCCTTTTGCCGTTTTCTATGTACACTAAAGAATACTTAATGACATAAGGCTCTATTTCCGTCTTCTCTACTTTCAGTGTCATCCGCCGTGCTAAAATACACCACCAACGCCTACTAAAAGTGCACCACTTTTAGTAATTGGTTATACTCTCCTTGGGTAATCTTTTTTTGCAAGGAGAGTATCAATGATTAGCAAGGAGGAGTTTGTTGTGATCCACACACTTTATTCTCAAGGATTCTCAA
>WFRG01000029.1 GCA_015486705.1 Hippea sp.
AACCTATACAACCTCTCAAATTACTATCTGGATACGTATTTAAAGTAACAAACACACCCCTTTTCTCGTTGAAAATCTCAGGATAGCTTTCTGGCCTTGGCATTAGGCTTCTATGTTTAAAATAATAATCTATCGATTCTCTAGCCAATTTAACAAGATATTTACCCTGCTGTAAAATTAAGTCCATCTTTCATTCCTTAAAAATAACACCGTAGCATCTTGAGCAAACCTTCTCGCTTCTTTCGTTTTTACCCACCGTTTCGGAATACTTCCAGCACCTTTCGCACTTTTCACCTTTGGCCTTTATAACAAACACATCAACCTTAGTTTCTTCATCATAATACTTACTCAAGCTTTCGTCAAGCCTGCCAAACTCAAATTGTGAAACTATGCAAATATCAGCAAGATCATTTTTATCAAATCCCTGCACTATTGTCTTCATCTCATCATTTTGAATATCCACATAAACACACGCCTCAAGTGAGTTGCCTATAGCCTTTTGAGACCGTGCAAGCTCTAATGCCTTATCCGTAGCGGATTTTAACTTTCGCAACTCATTCCACTTCTTTATCAACTCCAAGTCCCTGTACTGCTCTTTTAGCGGCACGAACTCTTCCATGTGGACACTCTCTTTATCGCCCTTCATGTATGAGTATGCCTCTTCAGCTGTGAAAGAAAGGATCGGCGCCATGTAAAAGACAATGACCTTCAAAATCTCGTTCAGAGCCGTTTGTGCAGATCTCCTCTTCTTCGAATCCTGACCGTCACAATACAGTCTATCCTTCAAAATATCCAAGTAGAACGACGAAAGCACCAGGATGCAGTAGTTTGTCATGTTTCTATAGATCACATGGAAATCGTAGTTCTCATAAGCCTTTAGCAACTTCTCTTTCAATAGCTCTGTTTCTGCCAAAACCCACCTGTCGATCTCTTCCATCTTCTCATACGGGACAGCTTTTGACTCGTCAAAGTCATGCAGATTACCGAGCAAAAACCTAATTGTGTTTCTTACCTTTCTATAGTTATCCACAAGGCGCTTCATTATCTCATCTGAAAGCCTAACATCTTCCTTATAATCCGTTGCCGAAGCCCAGAGCCTCAACAGTTCAGCGCCGTATTTCTTTATCATCTTCTCAGGCTGTATTACATTTCCGAGGGACTTACTCATCTTTCTGCCTTTTGAGTCTACAACAAAACCGTGCGTCAAGACGGACTTGTAAGGCGCCTTATCGCGCGTTCCTATGGATTCAAGCAAAGACGAATGAAACCAACCCCTATGTTGATCGCTGCCTTCCAAATACATATCGGCGGGCCATCTCAAGTCCTCCCAATTGTTTAGGACAATGGCATGGGAAACACCCGAATCAAACCACACGTCGAGTATATCCATCTCTTTTTCAAACTCCGTGCTACCACACTGACAGGTATATCCTTCTGGCAGGAAGTACTCAGGTTCATGTTCAAACCACGTATCAGCACCCTCTTTCTCCATCTTATCTGCAACCCTATCGATCAATTCCCTACTGAACTGTACACGGCCACATTTCTTGCACTTAAACAGAGCAATCGGCACACCCCACGCCCTCTGCCTTGATATGCACCAATCGGGTCGTGTCTCCATCATGGAATAAATCCTGTTTCTACCCCACGATGGAATCCACTTTGTCTCATTTATCGCCTTTAAGGCTTTATGCCTCAAATTGTCCTTATCAACAGATATGAACCACTGCTCAGTTGACCTAAAGATTATCGGGTTTTTGCATCTCCAACAATGAGGATATGAGTGAACTATTTTCTCCTCTTTTACGAGCATCTCCTTTTGCTTTAAAAGCTCAATAACTTTAGGGTTCGCTTCAAATACGTGCATACCGGCAAAATACTCAATTTCAGGCAAGAAACGACCATCGTCATCAACAGGCGAATAAATCGGCAAATGATATTTCATACCAACAACATAATCCTCTTCACCATGCCCCGGCGCCGTATGAACCAAACCCGTACCGGCATCGAGCGTTACATGTTCGCCTAGAATAATCCTAGATTCACGGTCATAGAACGGATGCGCTAAAACCTTACCCTCAAGCTCCCTGCCCTTCACAACCTTAACTATCTCATAATTCTCAATTTCAAACTTTTTCATCAAACTATCAACAAGCTTCTCAGCCACCAAATATACATGCCTCGGTTCTATCTGAACAAAGGCATAGTCAAAATCTGGATGAACAGCAACTGCGAGGTTTGCAGGCAGTGTCCATGGCGTCGTTGTCCAGATGATAGCAGAAACAGCTTTACCTAAAAACTGCCTATCCTCAAGCCCAAGCTCGTCTATGAAATCAAACCTCACATAGATAGAATCGCTCTCATCGTCCTGATACTCAACCTCAGCCATGGCAAGGGCAGTTTTACATGAAGAACACCAATAAACTGGCTTTTTTTGCTTATAAACGAGCCCCTTTTCAACAAACTTGCCAAGCTCCCTCAAAGTCTCAGCTTCGTACTTAAAATCCATTGTCAGGTATGGCTTTTCCCACTCACCAAATATTCCTAAACGCTTAAATTCATCCCTCTGTATTGCAATGTATTTTTTTGCATAATCCCTACACATCTGCCTGAATTGGAACTTTGGTATTGCCTCCTTTTTTTTCTTTCCCATTTCCTTCTCGATATTATGCTCAATAGGCAAACCGTGGCAGTCCCAACCTGGGACATATGGGCATTTATACCCCATCATCGTTTTTGACTTTATAACAATATCTTTCAAAACCTTATTCAAAACATGCCCCATGTGGAGATGGCCGTTGGCATATGGCGGTCCGTCATGCAAAACAAAAAGTTCTCTACCTTCCCTATTTTCTATGATTTTATGGTAGATATCCTTTTCATCCCATTCTTTAAGCATCAAAGGCTCTTTTTGAACGAGGTTTGCCTTCATTGGAAAGTCAGTCTTTGGTAAAAGCAGCGTATCTTTATAGTTCATCATTCCCCCCTAAGCTTAGCGTTGAATTTGTCCTTCAACCTGCCATATATGAAATTTAATATTTGCTCAATTTCATCTTCTGTAAATGTTCTATCATCACGTTTCAAAACAACCCTAAATGCCAAACTCACTTTATTTTGATCGTCCAGTTTATCATAAACATCAAAGAGCGCCACTTTATACACGCTCTCTATACTCTTAACTTCATCCTCTATATCAGACCACCTCACATTTTTATCCACAACAATGGCCAAATCCCTCCAAACTGTAGGTAGCTTAGGTAACTGTTCATACATTGTGTTTCTGCCACCAAAACTCAAAGCAACTGTTAGATCTATCTCACCGATCAAAACCCTATTCCTCTTTTCAAACTTCAAATCGTACTCTTTGTACAAATCCGGATGCAGCTCGCCAACATAACCCACCTTTTTATCACTCAAGAATACATCGGCACCCCTTTTAGGATGCAAGAAATGCTCCTCTGTAGGCAAGTAGTCAAAATTCGCAGCCAAAACACCGCCTACTGCCTCAGCAACGCCCTTTATATCGTAAAAATCAAAGTAATTGCCCTTATCGTGCCAGGAGAAATCCCTCAAGCCCCAAAGCAGGAATCCAACCCTCACAAACTCCTTCGCAAAATCCTTATCCTTGAAAAATACCCTGCCAACCTCGAATATCGGCACGCTCCTTGTGCCCTTCGTGATATTGAAAACGAGCACATCCATCAGGCTTACAGCTAGGTTCGTTCTCATAACATTCTGTGTGTCAATCAACGGATTCTTCAGATAAACAAAGTTGCTTTCATTTTTATCAAATAAAACAAGTCTTTTATCATCAACAAAAGTGTAATTTTTCGATTCAAACAGACCAACGTTAGCGAGAGTTTTAGCAACATCAACAGAAGCCTGCTCTACTCTATCCTTAATCTTAAAGTGAGTTTCAACTGTAGGATAGGTAGGCTCTATCGTGTCATAGCCCTTGATACGCGCAACCTCCTCTGCAATGTCCGCCTCATTCTCAATATCAAACCTGTACGTCGGCACATTGAGCTTAACCTTGCCATCCCCAACACTTTCAACGTCCATATTCAAACCAACAAGGACATCGACAATCTCGTTTGACGTGTAATTTGAGCCCAAAAGTCTGTTTATGCCATTAAAGCTAACCATTACCTTTTTTTTCTCAAACTCACCTTGTTTGTCGTCTATAACGCCCTGATAAACCTTCGCAGATGCGTATTTCTCCATCAAGCTCAAAGCATACCTTGCAGCCTCAATACAGAGATTTGGATCAACGCCGCGCTCGAACCTGTGGGAAGACTCCGTATGCAGCTTCAACCTTCTCGCCGTTAACCTGACACTTACGGGGTTAAAGAACGCACTCTCCAAAGCCACAAGCTTCGTATTTTCATCCACGCTTGAAAATTCGCCACCCATGACACCGGCAATGGCAACAGGCTCTTCTTCGTCTGCAATTACAAGCATCGAACCATCGAGCTTATACTCCTTGCCGTCCAATGCAACAATGCTCTCACCCTCTTTAGCCTTTCTAACAATAATATTGCCGTTCAGTTTGTCAAAATCAAACGCGTGCATGGGCTGACCAAATGCCATAAGCACATAGTTTGTTATGTCAACGATATTGTTTATTGCCCTAATGCCGCTTTTTAAAAGTCTCATCCGCATGAAAAACGGTGCAGGCTTGACTTCAACCTCTGCTAAGTGCAGCGAATACCTCGGGCAGTTCTCATAATCCCTTATTTCAACACCAATAAAATCATCGATCTTTTTATTAATAACCGAGAAATCATTCGCAGGTAGTCTAATTTCCTTGCCTGATAGAGCCCTAACATCCCTTGCAATGCCCAAAACACTCAATGCATCCGCCCTATTCGGCGTAAGCTCAAGCTCTATTACATAGTCGTCAAACTCATCAATTTCACTTAAAGGCTGGCCGTTTTTAAACGAAGAATCAAGCCTCAAAAGTTCGCTTGAACTCTCCTCTAACCCCAACTCCTCAGCCGAGAGAAACATACCTTCGCTTGTGCATTCACCAAACTGTCTCTTATCTATCACCCTATCACCGAGCTTGCCACCCGCTAAAATAACGGGAAACTTCTCTTTAACCTTAACGCTTGTATCCGCTGTAACAACGGTGATTGTCTTATCGCCAATATCCGTCTCACACACAAGCAGATTGTCGTACCTCTTTATGTTTTTTACTTCACCAACAATGCTGCCAAACGTCTCTATTTTTCCAACACTGTCCACCTCAAGCCCGGCCATCGTGAGTTTATTTGCAAGCTCTTCAGACGTCCAGTCAATATCAATAAATTCCTTTAGCCATCTATAAGAAAACCTCATAGCAACCTTCCTTTAGCAAAAGAGAATTGCTCCAAAAACCTCAAGTCATTTTCAAAGAACAGCTTTATATTGTCTATTCCATACTTTAGCATAGCAAACCTCTCAACGCCCAAACCAAAGGCAAAACCCGTATACTTTTCAGGGTCATAGCCACCGTTTTTCAAAACATTGGGATGCACCATGCCGCAGCCCAAAACCTCTAAATACCCAGTATACGAGCATACCCTGCAGCCCTTGCCACCGCAGATTATACAACCAATATCAACCTCCGCCGATGGCTCCGTAAACGGGAAGTAACTCGGCCTAAACCTCACAGGTACATCACCAAAAAATAACCTTAAAAACTCACTCAGCACACCTTTAAGGTCTGAAAACCGAATATTTTTATCAACTAACAGTCCTTCTACTTGGTGAAACATAGGCGAATGAGTAATGTCCGAATCGCGTCTGTAAACCCTGCCAGGCGATATAAACATCACAGGCGGTTCTTGCCTTTTCATCACCCTAATTTGTGTTGGCGATGTGTGTGTCCTTAAAACAACGTTGTCGTTTATGTAAAACGTGTCCTGCATGTCGCGCGCAGGGTGCTCTTTGGGTATGTTCAAAAGCTCGAAATTAAAAAGGTCAAGCTCGATCTCTGGCCCAATCTCAACACCAAAGCCCATCGACCTAAATATATCCTCAATCTCCATTATTGTCATCGTTATTGGATGCAAACCACCGAAATTGACATTGCGAGCGGGAAGTGTAATATCGATAGCCTCACGCTCTATCGACTCTTGCTTTGCCCTATCAAACAGTTCTTTTGATTTTTCATCCAAAAGCTTTTCAAAGTAATTTTTTACTTCATTAATCTTTTTGCCAAACTCTTTTTTCTCATCAGGTGATAGATTTTTTAAATTCTTAAATAGGGATGTTACCCTACCCTTTTTCCCTAAATAAGAAGCTTTAAGTTGTTTTAAAGCCTCAAAATCTTTTATCTTCTCTAATTTCTCCTCGAATTCCTTCTTTATCCTGTCCATTAAAGAACCCCTTTAAAATTAAAAGCGCGAAAAAATGCCTTTTAACAGCATTTTCCCGCGCCATTCAGCCATAATAAATCTAATTTAGTATTCTCAAGCCTTCACCGACTCAACAAGCCTCTTAAAGCTCTCAGGCTCCCTTATTGCCAATTCGCTCAAGACTTTTCTGTTTAAATCAACACCTTTCTCTTTCAGTAGATGCATAAATTTACTATAACTTAGGCCATACTCCCTTACAGCGGCGTTGATACGAGCAATCCACAACTTTCTAAATTCCCTTTTCCTGACCTTCCTATCCCTATAGGCGTAAGCAAGAGCTCTTCTAACACTCTCTTCAGCATTCTTATATGTAGAATGCCTCCTTTGATAGTAGCCCTTTGCCAACTTTAAAATTTTTTTATGCCTTCTCCTTCGTGTATATCCTGTTTTAACTCTCATTTTTCCTCCTTAGCTCCAGGGCATCATAATCTTTAAATTATGGTGCATTCTTCCGCTTTTTATATATTCCAATTTTCTCAAGTTTCTCTTTCTCTTTCTCGGCTTATCAAATAACAGATGGCTCTTTCCGCCTCTCGCGTGCTTAAACGCACCTTTTTCTGTCTTCTTATAAAACCTTTTGGCTGCTGCTCTTCTCGTTTTAAGCTTCATCGTATCCTCCTATTTCGCAGGTACAAACGTTACAGTTACCCTTCTACCTTGATAGTCTATCTTTCCCTCTATATTTCCCAATGACTCAAGGTCTAATTTTAACCTCTCTATCAATTCTTCTACCAATTCTTTTTTTTCTCTTTCTCTGCCACGTAAAAAGATATTGAATTTAATCCTATTCCCATCTTCCAAAAAACTTTTGGCTAACTTTAACTTAGTTTGATAATCATTGTCCGCTATCCTCGGTCTAAGCTTAAGCTCTTTGACCTTAATAGTCTTTTGAGACTTCTTACTTTTCTGCTGCTTTTTCTGCTTGTCATAGTTGTATTTTCCATAGTCCATTATGCGGCATACAATTGGCGTACTATTTGGACTAACAACAACCAAATCCAAGCCAACATTTTGAGCTTTTTGTAAAGCCTCTTTGAAGTCAACTACACCAACTTGCTTTCCGTTCTCATCAATAAGCCTAACCTTATCCGCCCTAATATTCTCATTTATAGGCGGAAGCTCCTTTTTTCTAAAATCTCCTCTTATAGCATCACCTCCTGCTTCCAACTTCCTCTTTTATTTTTTTAACTAAAGCATCTATATCCATACAGCCCAGATCGCCTTCTTTTCTTTTTCTAACAGCCACTGTTTTAGACTCAACCTCTTTGTCGCCAACAACGAGAATATAAGGAACTTTATCAGTTTCCGCAAATCTAATTTTTTTGCCCAACGTCTCGTTTCTATCCTCTAACTCAACCCTAAAATCCTTATCCTTCAACTTTTCATAAACATCTCTTGCATAACCTTCATGCTTCACAGAAACGGGTATAACACGCACCTGAACCGGCGCTATCCAAAGCGGAAAATCACCTTCGTAGTTCTCTATCAAAATAGCTATAAACCTCTCAATAGAACCAAGTATAACCCTGTGAACCATTACAGGCTGTTTCTCTTTGCCGTCCTCGTCAACGTAGGTCAAATTAAACCTATCTGGAAGTGTAAAATCACACTGAATTGTAGCGCACTGCCACTTTCTGCCAATAGCATCCTTTAACTTCACATCGATTTTTGGCCCATAGAACGCACCATCACCCTCATTTATATCGTATTTCCTGCCCGTATTCTTCAAAGCGTTAATCAAAGCATTCGTAGCCATCTCCCACTGTTCATCTGTCCCAATGGAATTCTCAGGCCTTGTAGATATCTCAAGCTCATAGTCAAAACCAAAGATACCCATAACATCCTGAACAAAGTCTAAAACGCCGATTATTTCATCGTTAAGTTGATCGGGCCTACAAAATATATGGGCATCATCCTGCGTAAACTCGCGCACCCTCAACAAGCCGTGTAAAACACCACTCTTTTCATGCCTGTGTACAACCCCAAGCTCAAAGTACCTCTTTGGAAGCTCCTTATAACTCCTCTTTTTCGACTTGTAAACTTCGATATGCCCTAGGCAGTTCATAGGTTTTATACCAAAACCTTGCCCATCGATCTCCGTGAAATACATATTCTCCCTATAGTGGTCGTAATGTCCGCTTCTCTTCCAAAGGTCAGTCCTCAAAATCTCAGGCCCCTTAACAAACTCATATCCTCTCTTCAAGTGTTCTTTTCTTTCAAACTCCTCAATCAAATATCTCAACATCGCACCCTTTGGATGCCATATAATCAACCCAGGGCCCACCTCGTCGTTTATACTGAACAGATCCAACTGCTTACCCAACTTCCTGTGATCCCTCTTCTTTACCTCTTCCAAAAACTTTAAGTACTTATCCAAATCCTCTTTCGTTGCAAACGCAGTTCCGTATATGCGCTGAAGCATTGGCCTGTTTTCATCACCCTTAAAGTAAGCACCAGCAACGTTCAATAGCTTAAAATACTTTAAATACCCCGTCGAAGGAATGTGAGGCCCCCTACACAGGTCAACAAAATCACCCTGCCTATACAAAGAAACGACGTCGTCTTCTATATCGTTTAAAATCTCAACCTTGTACTCATCGCCTTTTTCTTTGAAAAACTTCAAGGCCTCTTCTTTTGGCAGTTCCTGGCGCTCGAACTTGTAATTTGCGCCAACGATCTTTTTCATTTCTTTCTCTATTTTTTTAAGATCATCTTCCGTTATTGTCCTACCCACATCCATGTCGTAGTAAAAGCCATTCTCTATTGCTGGCCCTACGGCAAACTTTGCACTACCAAACACATGCTGCACCGCTTGAGCCATAATGTGAGCAGCTGAGTGCCTCAAAATCTTCAAACCATCATCCGAGTTTATGTCTACAAACTCAACCTCTTCATCGCCATTTAACGTTGTATCTAAGTCAACGAGCTTTCCATCGATTTTAGCCGCTATTATAGTCTTTAGCTTCTCCTTTTTCACATAATCCAAGAGATTAGTAACCTTTGATAATTTCATTGTCCCGC
>WFRG01000030.1 GCA_015486705.1 Hippea sp.
CTGAAGATGAAATAAAGAAGGCATATAGAAGATTGGCAAGGAAATATCATCCGGATTTAAATCCGAACAACAAAGAAGCTGAGAAGAAATTTAAAGAGGTGAACGAAGCTTATTCTATTTTATCAGACCCTGAAAAGCGCAAGCAGTATGATCAATTTGGATTCTCTAATTTTGAATCTGGTGCTGGAGGTTATGATTTTAGTCAATTCAAAAATTTTGGGTTTGATTTTGGAAACTTTAGAGGTAGGTCTACTTCTGAGGATTTCGATATAGGGGATTTGTTTGAAAACCTGTTTGGCGCAAGTAGAAGGACAGGATTTAGAAGCACCTATGAGCCAAAGGGTGCAGATATTTATTACACAATGGATTTGGACTTTATGGATGCCGTCAAAGGTACAACTATAACATTAAATATTAATGATGAGAGGGTTAAGGTTAAGATACCTGCTGGTATAAAGGACGGCACTAAACTGAAAGTTCCAGGCAAGGGTCAACCAGGCCCAGGAGGCAGAGGTGATTTGCATATAATCGTTAATGTTAAACCCAATCCAGATTTTGAAATTAAAGACGGAAAACTTTATACGACGTTTGAGATTCCATTAGTTACAGCACTGTTCGGCGGAACAGCTGAGGTTAGAACACCCGATGGCACTGTTAAGATTAAGATACCAAAAGGAACCCAGTGTGAGCAAGTATTTAAAATAAAAGGTAAGGGAATCGGTGGTGATTCACTTTATGCAAAGGTAAAAGTTAAAATACCTAAGAATGTGAGAGAAGATGAGCATATAAAACGGGTATTGGAGGCATAAGCTATGAAAAGAAAAAATGGATATTACACTATAGGAATGGTAGCCGAAATTTTGAATGTGCATCCTCATACATTGAGGGAATATGAGAGAGAAGGGCTTATTAATCCTATAAGGACAACCGGTAATATCAGACTTTATACCGATGATGATATTGAAGATATAAAGTTTATAAGGGAAATGACACAGGAGTTGGGTGTTAACCTTGCTGGTGTTGATATTATAATGAGAATGAAAAGGCAGATAGAACAGCTTCATGAGGTTATAGAAAATCTTGAAAAGGCTTTAAGAAGGAAAATTGAGGAAGAACAGGCAAGAAAGAGTAGCCTTGTTAAGAAGAAACCGTCTAACATAGTTGAAATAAAAATAGAAAGGGAGTAGGCTACTTGCCCAACTCCTCAGATCTCTTTGTTGCGGCGTATACCGCTTCTATGAATGCTCCACGTACACCGCTTTTTTCTAATTCGGCCAAGCCAAAAATTGTTGTTCCGCCGGGTGATGCCACCATGTCTTTGAGCTCTGCTGGGTGTTTGCCCGTTTTTAAGACTAGCTCTGCAGCACCTTTCACCGTTTGGGCAGCGAGTTTCAATGCGTCTTCCCTTCTTAATCCTACCTTTACACCGCCGTCTGCCAATGCTTCTATAACTTCAAAAATATAAGCAGGACCGCTTCCTGATAAACCTGTTACAGCATCCATGTAACGTTCATTGTGTATTACAACGACCTCGCCAACAAGCCCAAGTATCGCCATTGCCATCTCTTCATCTTCTTTTGTTGTTCGCGGTCCGCAGTATATGGCACTTGCTGCCTGTTTTACAATTGCTGCTATGTTTGGCATCACGCGGATAAATCTGCCTTTTTTGAGGACAGAGCGCATAACTTCCACTTTAATCCCTGCTGCTATTGATATTATGAGTTTGCTGTTGTCGATGAATGGGTAGATGTTTTGCAAACAATCCACTATATCTATTGGTTGTATAGCTAATATTATTATATCGGATTCTTTGGCCAACTCTGGATTGTCAAGTGCCTTAACTCCGTATTTTTCTTCAACTTTTTTAACAACTTCAGGCTTGTCTGAAATTACGATGTTCTTTTTACTAATGCCTACACTCAACAGCCCGCTTAAAAGCGCCGAGCCCATTTTACCAACACCGATAATACCTATAATTTTGTCTTTTAGCATAAGAACCCCCTTGTTTTTTCAAGTAAGATTATAAAAAAATACCAAAAAAGCAAGGGTTTAGATGTTTTTATTGAGAAATTTGTGTTTTTACGATTTTTTCATGGGCTTTGCCATATTTTTATAAGAGAATTTGGTTTATTAAAGTTAAACTTGCTCTTGATGTGTTTAAACTTCTGAAGGAGGAAATTGAGATGCAGTGGAATAAGGTGAAAATAATTATTTTTGTATCAATTTTTGTTTTAATTTTTTGCTTTTCTAATATTGTCGTTGCTAAAGTAGAGTACATCAAAGGTGAAATTATTAGCGTAAATAAAAATATTCTAACTATTTTTAACTTTGAAACACAAGAGAAAGAAAATTATCTTATTACTGACAAAACAGATATTAAATCTGACTCATTAGTATTACTTGCAAAAGGTAAAACTTTGCTTAAAACAAATAGGTTTTTAAGAAAAGGGTATGAGGTGCTAATTGAGGTAAATGCTGAAAATAAAACTCTTATTAAAATTACAGTTAAGGAGATTCCAAAATGAAAAAAATATTGTTTGTTTTGGTGTTTATTATAACACTTTATCCCCGTATTTCTGCTGCTTCTATGACTGATTACTGCGCAGTACCACCGTTTATAACCCAATCCGTTTATCCTAATATTCTGATTATTCTGGATAATTCTGGGAGTATGTATAATTTTGCTTATAAAAATGACTTTAATCCGTCTATTACTTATTATGGCTATTTTGATTCTAATAAAAAGTATAAATACGATAATAGCGGTGAGTATTTTTATGAGGATGCATCCGGTGAGTGGGATGGTAATTTTTTGAATTGGCTTACCATGAGAAGAGTGGATATATTAAAAAAAGTGTTAGCCGGTGGCAGAGAAGAAAAAATAGGGGGAGTGTGGTATTTAATAGGTGCTCCAGATCCTGATAGAGACTACAATAAAGAATATAGCAATGTAGATGATTATACGCCATATAGTGGGAGTCAAAGTTTTCTTGTTACTGGTGGTAAATTTTATGTTGGGTATTGGGATGGAAACGTTTTTTATTATTATAACAACCCTTATTATATAAAGATTAAACTTGAAGGTGAAAAAACTGGTATAGTTCAGAAAATGTGGAATAAAGTTAGGTTCGGACTTATGTTTTTTAATGTAGGAAATAAATATGAGGATGGAGTTAACTTAGATGGTGGATATGTGGCGGAATGGATATCGGGGCCAGGTGAAAATCAGGACTTGGTAAATGAGATTAGAAATGTAGAGCCTTCGACCTGGACTCCTTTAGCTGAGACTTATTATGAGGTCATAAGATATTTTGAGGCGGAAGGCTCTGCATATAATAGAGGCGTTGATTACTCTCATAATGATCCTGTTCAGTATAGATGTCAAAAAAACTTTGTTCTTCTTATTACTGATGGTGAATCAACAAAAGATAAGAATTTACCTGGGAGTTATTTTGATGGCAGCGTTGAAAAGGTGACAGATTCCAATTTAAATATTAAAACATGGATGGATAAAATTGCAGAGAACGAGGGTTATTCATCCCAATGGGATTCTGATTTTTCAGGGGATGGAACTTATTATTTGGAGGGTGTAGCCTATTATAGTCATGTTTCTGATTTAAGAAATGATATGAACGGCACTCAAAACTTAAGCTTATATGTAGTCTATACATTTGGGAATAGTGATATAGCCAGAGATTTACTGAAAAAAGCCGCAAAGTATGGTGGATTTAACGATATGAATGATGACGACGTACCTGATTTACAGAAAGAATGGGATAGTAACGGAGATGGGGTACCGGATAACTATTTTGAAGCTCAAGATGGATATAAAATTGAGGAAGACATATATAAGGTTATTTCTAATATTTTGAAAAAAACATCTTCCGGTACCTCTGTTTCTGTTTTGGCAAAACGAGTAAATATGGGATCTTTGCTTAATCAGGCTGTATTTTATGCAAAGAAAGATATAGACGGAACAGATATAAATTGGATAGGTCAGTTGTTTACGTATTGGTTCTATATTAATGGTTATGTACAGAATATTAGAGAGGATACAATTACAAACCATGCTTTAGATATTTGTTCATATGGATCATCTGGTGGGGATGAAATACTGGAATTTAACGTTGATAACACTACTGGCGATCTTGAAATAAAGAAATACAAGAGCATGTGCGATGGTAGTATAGATAATAGTACACCTCCATACACTGCTTATAGTTTGGATAACCTCAGTAGCTTATGGGAAGCAGGGGAAATATTGGCAACGACATCTCCGGATGATAGAGTCATCTATACTGTCGGTAGTGATAATACCCTTGTACCGTTTGATATAGATAACGAGAATGAATTCAAAAGTTACCTTGGTGATAATTCTACGTTTCCTGATAATATGACTGTTGAGGACATTATCAATTATATAAGAGGTAAGGATATTTCGGGTGCCAGAAATAGAAGCTATGATAACGGGACAAAAACGTGGAAGTTAGGGGATATTATTTACTCGTCGCCAAAAGTAGTTTATTATGACAACTATTCAATGGTTTTTGTCGGTGCAAATGATGGTATGTTGCATGCATTTAGATTGGGTAATGTTGCGCAAAATGGTTTAGGTGTTTATCAAGCGGCAAAATTAACAAATAGCGTGGGCGACAGCGGTTATTCTGAATTAGGCAAGGAAGAATGGGCTTTTATTCCAAAGGATGTATTGCCATATTTGAGATATCTTGCAGATCCTAATTATTGTCACATATACACTGTAGATTTAACACCTTTTATTGTTTACGATACAGATCAATCGGGTGGTGGTTTAAATGTTAACAAAATTATACTGATTGGTGGTATGAGGATGGGTGGTGGTGTAACAGGATGTACAGCGGCTGATGGTTGTATAAATCCCCCAAGCGATACATGTCCGTCCTCAGCTTACAATAGTGATAATGGTAGCTGCGTGGGCAGGTCTTCTTACTTTGCTCTTGATATAACAGACCCAACCAAGCCTAAGTTTTTGTGGGAGTTCAATAGACCCGGTTTAGGCTTTTCTTATTCCGGTCCAGGTATAATAAAGAGAAAGGCAGATAATGGCAGCACTGTTTATTATGTAGTTTTTACATCTGGTCCAACGGATTATGAAGGGAAATCAGCTCAGGATTTGCATTTGTATATATTAAGATTAAATAGTAATTTTACGATTAATAAAGTATTTGATGAAACAAATAAAATAGGAAACCAAAATCATGCATTTGGCTCACGAATCATGAGCGATGGCATTGATAAAGATGGTGATGGGAATACGGATTTACTATTTTTTGGTATGACTCAACTTAATGGTAGCGCATGGCAGGGTAATGTTTTTGCAATAAGGCCCAATGATAGTTTAAATCCTGATGATTGGGATTATTTTAAAGTCTTCAATAAAGGTACGAGCGCAATAACTTCAAGCATTAAGTATATGAAGTGTTTTAATCACGATTACATATATTTCGGTACAGGGAGATGGTATTATAGAGGTGACGATCCAGGACAGAATAGTAACGATCAAGAGCAGCTATACGGTGTTATGATAGATGGTTGTTTTGATGGAAATTGTAATGTGAATCAGGCAAAAAATACCGATCAGTCGTGTAATGAGTTAGATAGCAATATAAAGGTTTGGGCTTGGAAGGTGGATCTTGACCCTAAAGAAGAAGGTTTTGATAAAGAAAGACTAATATCTGATCCAGCTGTTGATCCAGCGGATAACCTTGTTTTCTTTGCAACGTCTGAACCCTCATCTGACATTTGTGATTTCGGTGGACGTTCGAGAATGTGGGGTTTGAACTGTGCAAGTGGCTTGAGTATGTTTGAAAGTTGTCCCAATGGGGGAAGTTATAAGTCCAAAATTTTGTCTACAGCTGTACTAATGCAGCTGTCAAGGGGGAATATTGTTCAGGTGAATGAAAATTCGTTTGTCAAAAAAGGCGGAAAGGCAACTAATTGGTACACTGGTATAACGCCAGAAACTCCTCCAATTTTGCCATCAGAAGGCAGTAAAATAAAGCCCTATATTATGTTATGGATGGAAAAATAGTAAATATAAAAGGTCTAACTCTTATAGAACTTTTGGTTGTTATAGCCGTTTTGGCTATTATTTTGTCTATTTCTATACCATCTTATAATAGATGGTTGGCAAAAAATAGACTGGAGAGTGATGTAAATAAGATTTATTCAACGTTGAATGATTTGAGGATGAAGGCGTTTACGCAGAAGGTGGAGTGTAAGTTGGTTTGGAGTAGTGACGAGTTTTATAATATGACAGTATATTGTGGCAATATAAATATCGGTGAGATTACTTTGCATTATAAATTTAAGGGTGGTATGAGTTGTAATGTAAAGTACGTTGATTTTTCCACCGATGGTACTGCGGACCATTTGGGTAAAATTTTTTACTCTGGTGGTGATAATTTTGGTGCTAAATATGATTGTGTTAAAATTTCGAGATTTAGAATCCTAAAAGGTAAGATGTCAGGGGGCGATTGTGTCGCTCAATAAGGGTTTTACGTTAATTGAACTTCTAATAAGTATGATCATTGTCTTGATAATTTTTTTGGCCTTGGATAAGGCTTTAATTTTGTACACTAAGATCAATGTGTTGAATGCTTTGAGGAACGAAGCTATTACATTGGCACAATCTTGCGTTGAGGATTTGAGAGTTGGTAATGACTGCCCAGATAATTACACGTTTAATTATAGAAATTACGCGGTTGATTATATAATTAATGCGCCCGACGTGAATAGTTTGGATAATGGAACGACAAATAATATTGCAGTTACGGTAAGTTACTCCTATGCTGGATCCAACTTTTTGTACGAGATTGAAACTGTTATTTATAAGGATATCAGCAAATGATAAATAACAAAGGTTTGACACTTGTAGAATTGCTTGTCGCTTTGGCTATATTTGCCATAGTTATTGCTATAATATTTAATAGCTACCTTTCTATACTCAAGCCTCAGAATCAGCAGGTAAGTATAGCAGAAAATAACATGAACAGAATTGTTGGCTTAGAGGTTTTAAGAAAGGACATAGAGATGGCGGGTTTTGGCTTGCCTTGGGAGGTGGATACAAGTTATTCTGAGGCTGCAAGTAATTCTTCATATACTCCGGATCCTTCTGATTTGAATGCTAAAGATCCAAATGAACCGCCGGCGTTTTCTTTTTCTAATAATGGTAATACTAAAGCCAATAACTCAGATGTTTTGGTTATACGCTCGACAATTGCTGCTTTGAATAGTGTAACCACGCACTGGGGATACCTTTATAAAGATGCCTACGGTAATACTCACTTTAACAATTTGGGAGACAACAGTAGTATAGATGGGAGTTCATATTTTATCGTTGTTGAACCTGTTGCTATGCAGTTTGAGAAATATTTAACATACAACAACATATCGTCTTTTGATACAGAAGGGAAAATCTATCTGGTCTTTGGTCTTAGCGATAATGGAGAAAGAATGCCTTTTAACAGGGTCGATTACTATCTAAAGAAACCAGACACGAATTTTCCGAAAGTGTGTGATAATGACACTTACATACTTTACAGGGCTACTATAAATCAGAGTAATGGCGAAAGAAATCCTCAACCAATTCTGGAATGCGTTAAGGATTTCCAGTTAGTTTTCCTGTGTTCCAATGGTGTTAATGCGTGTTTAGATAATGCTTATGACGAAAGAAAAGATTTGAAGCAGGTAAGAGTGTTTATACTATTGCAGGATGGCAAGAGTGATCCCAATTTTGAGTTTAAGAAAACGATTTATATAAAAGATAACGATGTTGATACGAGCAAATCTTTCACGCCGACCGGTGATGAGGTTCATTATCGATGGAAACTGATAGAGTTAATCGTTAACCCACTTAACATAAACATCAGAGAAAGGAACCTCGAATGAAAAACATAAGAGATAAGAAAGGACTTGCTTTAGTTATTGCTCTGGTTTTGTCACTTTTGGCGATGGGTTTTATAGCGATATTAATGAACCTTGTTGTAACGGGAACTAAGATGTCTGGTTCTTCTAAGGTTTATACCTCAGCTCTTGAGTCTGCTAAAGGTGGGGTTGAGTACTTTATTCAAAGCATGGCAGGTTTTGTGTATCATAAAGGTTTACCAACAGATACAACTGCAATGTGTAAAGTCCAGCAGGATACATCAAACTGGGCACAAAGTTGCCAGGGTTATATGCAGGCAAATTCAAGGATAAGTAGTGCTCAGGATCTTTCTTCTCACTCAAGCATAGACGACATTATTAACTATTATGACAGCAAGACTATTATGGGCGACTATGAGGTTTACATGAAATTGGTTGATGCCCGTGGCTCTGCCGATGGTAAGTGGTATTACACGTTTGACGTTGTTGCTGAGAATAAAAATAACACAAACGAGAGAGCATGGTTGATTGTGTTTATAAGAACAGATTGATTGGTTTTGCATATGATTTTACCCTTGACAAATCTGAAGCTTTAAGTATATTTCATACTGCGAGGTGGGCCGCTAGCTCAGTTGGTAGAGCAACGGACTCTTAATCCGTCGGTCGTAGGTTCGACCCCTACGCGGCTCACCATTTCTTTTTTATTTTTTACCCTTATGGTGAGTATAGCTCAGTTGGCAGAGCACCAGGTTGTGGCCCTGGGGGTCGTGGGTTCAAGTCCCACTACTCACCCCATTTTTCTTTCAAGGAGAAGATAATTGGATGCTTATAACAAGGGAAGATAGAGATGTAAAAAGGGCTATTTCTATACTTTTTAGTGGTGGAGTGCTGATCTATCCTGCCTTCACAATTTACGGTTTTGGTGCAGGTTTGTTTGATTATTATGCAAACAAAAGGATATTTGCACTTAAAAAGAGGGATATTTCTAAGCCGTTTTTGATTATTGCTAAAGAGGATTTCATTCTCAGGTGTGCTACGAATGTTGAGAAAGATAGATTGATCTATCTTCTTAAAAACACTATAACAGTTGTTGTGAACGTGTCGTTTGAATTTCCGTTCTATGTGACTTTGAACGGAACTGTGGCATTTAGATTGGCAAATACGCCGTTTTTGGATAGGATTTGCTCAAAGACGCCAATTACATCTACTAGTATCAACGTGTCAGGAAGCAGAGAATCCTTGATGGACGAGAAATTTATCTTTAAAAAATACAGAAAAAGTGTAGATGGCATGGTTTTTGGCAAGGTTGTTGGCGAGCAGTCGACGATTGTTAGGTTGGAAGGAACACGTATTACAGTTTTAAGAAAAGGTTACAATAGCGAGAAGGTTAAGGAGGTTTTGTAATGGTTGAAGTGTCAAGAAGAATAAAACAATTGCCACCCTATCTGTTTGCGGAAATTGACAGATTAAAGGAAGAGGTGATTGCCAAAGGTATGGATGTCATAGACTTGGGCGTGGGCGATCCGGATATACCAACGCCGGATGAAATTATTGATGCGGCGAAGAAGGCTTTAGAAAAGTCTGAAAACCACAGGTATCCGAGCTACGTCGGCATGTATGAGTTTAGAAAGGCTGTGGTTGATTGGTATAAAAGAAGGTTTAACGTTGAATTAGACCCAAATACCGAGGTCGTGAGCTTGATTGGTTCAAAGGAGGGCATAGCTCATTTGCCGCTTGCATACATTGACAGCGGAGATTGCGCGCTTGTGCCAGATCCTGGTTATCCCGTGTATCCTGTTGCCGTTATGTTTGCGGGCGGTGAAGTCTATAAGATGCCGCTTCTTGAAGAAAATGGTTTTTTACCCGATTTGGATGCGATTGATAGGGATATTTTGAAGAAAACAAAGTTGATGTTTATTGGATATCCAAACAATCCGACCTCTGCTGTGGCTGAGAAGGATTTTTATAAAAGGGTTGTTGAGCTTGCAAAGGAGTTTGATTTTATTGTGGCAAGCGACAATGCCTATTCAGAGATCTGTTACGACAATTACAAACCCATCAGCTTTTTAGAAGTCGAGGGGGCAAAGGATGTGGGCATAGAGTTCCATTCACTTTCAAAGACGTTCAATATGACAGGCTGGAGGATTGGTTTTGCCGTAGGAAATAGAGATGTCATAGCCGCTTTGGGTAAGGTTAAAACAAACATCGACTCCGGCATTTTTCAGACCGTTCAAGAGGCTGGTACTTATGCTTTAAACCACGCTGAAGCCTTGAATGAGAAGATTAGGAATGTTTTTCAAAAGAGAAGGGATCAGATGGCCGAGGCTTTACAAAAAGCAGATTTTGAGTTTAAAAAGCCCCTTGCAACGTTCTATTTCTGGGTGAAGGTTCCAAAGGGTTTTACATCTGCCGAATTTACAAAGAAGCTATTGCAGGAAAAGGGTATAGTTGTAACGCCGGGTAATGGTTTCGGTAATGCTGGCGAGGGTTATTTTAGAATTAGCATAACGAGTCCAAGAGTTGAAGAAGCTGTTGAGAGGATAAAGAGCGCCGTTGTATAACAGGTGGATTTTTCTCGGTTTAGGAAGCAATGTTGGCAATAGGAAAAAAAATATAAGGTTGGCTATAGCTTATTTGTCAAAAAAGATCACAGTGATTAAAGTTTCTAAATTCTATGAGAGTAAACCGTGGGGATACAAAAGGCAAAAAAACTTTTGTAATGTTGTTTTAAAAATTGATTGTAGCTTAAAACCCATTGATTTACTTAAATTCGCTAAATCTATAGAAAGAAAGTTAGGTAGAGTTAAAAAATTTAAGTGGGGTCCGAGAACAATTGATGTTGACATAATTGCTTATAAGAATACAATTCTAAATAAGGGAAAATTAACGTTGCCACATAAGTATGCACATCGGAGGTTATTTGTAATTAAACCATTAGTTGAGGTCGGAGCGGAACTTAAGCTTGGTGGAGTTGAGTTAAAATTACTTCAACAAAGGCTTGAAGGCGAAGACAGCCTCGAGACCTGTTAAGGAGTTTTTATTGTATTGTATAGGTAAAAGACCCCAATTTGGGGCTTTAAACCTCCATAATGTAAATTATTTGGCCTGGATGCACTTAAACCTGTGCATTCAGGCTTTTTTATTTAGTTAAAAAGAAGGGGGGCTATTATGGCTGTTACAGTTCCAAAGGTAAAATCTATGAAGGGTAAGGAAAAGATCTCCATGATTACGGCTTACGATTACACGTCCGCGCGCATCGCAGATGAAGCTGGTATTGACATAATTTTAGTGGGTGACTCTTTGGCTATGGTTATGCAGGGTAAGAGCTCCACAATTCCTGTGACTGTAGATGAGATGATTTACCATGCTAAAATGGTTAGGCAGGGTGCTAAGAATGCGTTGATTGTTGTTGATATGCCGTTTATGAGCTATCAGGCCGATTATGCAGAGGCTGTGAAGAACGCCGGTAGGATTTTAAAAGAAACCGGATGTGATGCTGTGAAACTTGAAGGAGGCAGAGAATTCGTGCCGACGATCAATAGCATTGTTGCAGCTGGTATTCCCGTGATGGGTCATCTTGGTTTGACGCCCCAGTCAATCAATATCTTTGGATCGTACAAGGCTCGTGGAAAAGAGGAGAAAGAAGCTCAGAAAATAAAGGAAGATGCTAAGTATTTAGAAGAAGCTGGTGTATTCTCAATAGTGTTAGAGTCTGTGCCAAAACAGTTGGCAAAAGAGATAACGGACTCCGTCGGCATACCTACAATTGGCATTGGTGCGGGTGTTCATACAGATGGTCAAGTTTTGGTTTACCATGATATGCTTGGTATTTTTGACGATTTTAAGCCTAAATTTGTTAAAAGATACGCTCATTTGAAGAAGATAACCCTTGAAGCCATAGGGACATATATAAAAGAGGTTAAAAAAGGTGAATTCCCTACAGATGAGCACTCTTACCTGTGAGGTGTTGGCATGAGGATTATTTACGATGCAAAGGAGATGCAGGGTATTGCCGATAAATATAAGGAATGGGGAAAGACAATAGGTTTTGTCCCCACAATGGGCTACCTTCATGAGGGGCATCTGTCTTTGGTCAGACAGGCAAAAAAGGACAACGATGTTGTGTTTGTTAGTATTTTTGTAAATCCGTTGCAATTTGCTCCAAATGAGGATCTTGATAAGTATCCAAGGGATTTAAAAAGGGATGAGGAGCTTTTGAAGAATGAAGGTGTGGATTTTCTGTTTTATCCCTCCGTTGAGGATATGTATCCTAAGGGCTTTCAAACATATGTTGAGGTTGAAAAACTGACGAAGGTGTTAGAAGGCAAAAGCAGGCCTACACACTTTAGGGGTGTTACAACCGTTGTTACAAAGTTGTTTAACGTCACAAAACCCCATAGGGCGTATTTTGGCAAGAAAGATGCCCAGCAGTTGATAGTCATAAAGCGCATGGTTCAGGATCTCAATATGGACATAGAGATTATAGGTATGCCCATTGTGAGAGAAGAAGATGGCCTCGCAATGAGCTCAAGGAATAAATACTTGAAAGGTGAAGAAAGAGTACAGGCTGTTTGCCTGTATAAAGCCTTAAAAAGGGCAGAGGAGCTGATATCTCGTGGTGAAGATAATGCAGATGTTATCGTCAACGATATGAGTAAGGTTATTGAAGGGTATCCATTGGCTGAAATTGACTATATCAGTGTGAACAGGATTTCGGATTTAGAGGAGCTCAAGAAGATAGAGAAAGGTAATACGCTTGTGAGTTTGGCCGTTAGGATAGAAAACACAAGGCTTATAGACAATATGTGGTTTTGAAAATAATGTTGGGAGGTTTTTAATATGGTAAGACAGGTTTTGGTAGGTAAAATCCACAGGGCTACAGTTACAGAGGCCGACTTAAACTATGTTGGTAGTATTACCATTGATGAGGATCTCATGGAAGCCGCCAATATGAAGGAGTACGAACTTGTTCATGTGTGGAATATTGACAACGGTGAGAGGTTTGAAACCTACACAATTAAAGGCAAAAGGGGCAGCGGTGTGATATGCTTAAACGGTGCGGCCGCTCGCAAGGTTTCAGTAGGAGACAAAGTTATTATTGCGGCATTTGGCATGATGGATGAGGAAGAGCTTGAAAACCATAAGCCAAGTATTGTAATAGTAGACGATAAGAATAGAATTGCTGAGCAGCACAAGGGTATGTAGTGATAAGAGCGCTGTCTTTGATGGGTCAGTTGGGATACGGTTATAACAGGGATTCGTTTGCAAAGGCTATAGGCGAAGGTATTGATTTTATTGGCGTCGATGCGGGCTCCATAGACTCAGGCCCTTACTTTTTGGGCTCTGGCAACATGAAGGCTAACTATGATGCCACGCTCTCCGATTTGGAATTCCCTCTGATTATGGCGTTGAACAAGAGAATTCCATTTATTATTGGTTCTGCCGGTTATGCGGGAAGCGACACGCACCTCTCTAAGTTTATGGAAATCGTTGAGGATATAGCAAAAGATAACGACCTGCACTTCAGGGTGGCTGTGATTCACTCGGAACTCGACAAAAGCGTTATTTTGGATCTTTTAAAAGAGGGCAAAATTGCAAGCTACGAAGGAAATCCGTCTCTGAGTGAAGATGACATAAAATCGTCAACACATATCGTTGCGCAGATTGGCGTAAAGAGGTTCATTGAGGCTTTGGAGAAAGGTGCCGAGCTTATTGTTGGTGGGCGGGCGACAGATGCGTCGATCTATGCTGCATATCCTTTGCTTAAAGGTTGTAACCCTGATTTGGTTTGGCATATGGCCAAAATCATTGAGTGTGGGGCTTTGTGTGCTAAGCCTGCAAGCCCGTCTGATGCACTGCTTGGATGGGTAGATGATGGTGCATTCTATTTGAAACCGCCGAACGAAACCAGACGTTGCACGGTGGATTCTGCAATGGCGCACACCCTTTATGAGAACACAAATCCGTTTATTATAGAAGAGCCTGACGGAACGCTGTTTTTGGAAGATGCAAAGTATGAGCAATTCGATGAGAAGACGGTGAAGATTTATGGTGCAAAGTGGAAGGAAAAGGAAAGACCGACCTTTAAGATAGAAGGGGCAAAGCGCTCGGGTTTTAGGACAATAGCCATAATGGGCGTGAGAAATCCAGACATGATAGCCGTTTTTGACGATATCTTGGATGAGGTGAGGCAGCAGGCTGAAAATCGGTTTGGAAACGGTTTTACCTTAAATTTCAGGCAGTACGGTAAAAACGGTGTATTGGGGAGTATGGAGTTTGATGGTAATTTACATGAAATTGGTTTGATTGTCGATGTAGTGGCAGATGATCAGGCTTTCGCCCACAAGGTTTGCTCTGTTGTAAAATCTACACTACAGCATTACGACTATAAGGGGCGCATAGCGACAGGCGCCAATGTGGCGTTTCCTTATTCTCCCGCCGAGATTGATGTGGGTGAGGTCTACGAGTTCAGTGTTTATCACATTGTTGAAGAGGATTTAAACAACTATTTCAGGTTAGAGGAGATAGAGTTTTGAAACTAAAGGAAGCTGTAAAGGTTTTGAGAAGCAAGAACGCAGGTGTTTGGCATATAACGATAGATATTGTTTTTAAAAACAAAGATCTCTATGAAAAGTCAAAAGCCAGGTTAAACAGGGATTACTTTTGCAGGTTGTTCAATAGAAAAAGTTTAGACTACTTTGAGTGTGACGGTATAAACACGTTAAAAATCTCTTTTTTGAGGAATACTTCAGCCGGATCTTTGAATGATGTAGATTGTCTTGGTGCAAATTTCTATATACCATTGTTAGGTGTTGAGATATGAAAGTTTTAATTATTGGTGCAGGTAGTGTTGGTTTAGGCCTTGGCGGTTTTCTGATTAATGCCGGTGTAGATGTAAGCTTTCTTGCCACCAGTGAGACGGCAAGGAGCCTCAAAAGCGGCTTTAGGGTTTTTGGTATCTTTGGCGATTACTCCTACGAGCCATCCCAGTATGGGATTTTAGAGGACTTTGAAAACATTGGGGAGTTTGACTATGTTTTGATCACAACAAAAACAACGGCCAATGATGAGATAGCGGAAAAGTTGTGTGAGGTTAAAAGTAAGTTGGGAAATGCTAAATTAATTATTATACAGAACGGCTGGGGAAATGCAGAGAAGTTTGTAGGCTGTTTTGGTAAGGAGAAGGTTTTTGTAGGTAGGATCATAACGGGTTTTTATAGGCACAAACGAAACGAGGTGGAAATAACGGTTCATGCCGATAGCTTAATGTTGGGTAATATTTTTGTTAGTAGGCTATCCGATGAGATAGTGGATTTAGTAGATGTGTTTATTGAAGGGAGCTTTGATGCAAGAGTTTCTTATGATGTAGATGGACATCTATGGGCT
Organism: Hippea sp.; assembly: GCA_015486705.1. The sequence continues at coordinate 15,292 of WFRG01000030.1, forward strand.
AAGATGCTCTACAACTGTGCTTTAAATCCGTTAGGTGCTATTTTGGATGTGGAATACGGTAAATTGGCTGAATCGACATATACACGGGCAATCATGGATAAGATTTTAAAAGAGGTATTTGATGTTATGGAGGCTTGTGGTTTTAGCACTTTTTGGAAAAGTGTAAACGATTATAAGGAAACATTTTATTCCACGCTTGTTCCTGTAACTGCTGAACACAAATCTTCCATGCTACAAGATATAAAAAAAGGTAATAAAACCGAAATAGATTCCTTGAATGGTATTGTTGTTGAGCTTGCAAGGAGTAAGGGTTTAAGTGTACCTTTTAATGAGTTCGTAGTTAACCTAATTAAGGCGGTGGAAAAAGGATAATTCTGCACTTGTAATATTCAAGTCTTAAAGGTATATTTCTCGATATGAGATTCAAGAGGAAAGACATACTTGTTTTGTCTGTTTTATTTTCCTTTGTCCTACATTTGCTTTTAATAATATCGCTTTTTTATTTTCTAAAAAGAAAAGAAGAGTACTTAAAAAAACTCCCACCGTTGCCCAAAGAAGAGATTGTTGATATCGTTACACTCCCAAAACCAAAGCGAGAGATCAAAAGGCCTTTAAAAGAGAAACACAAGGTAGCATCGAGTATCTCTAAAAAGGGCAGGGCAAAGGTTTATTCGAAGGTCGAGAAATTGCCGTTTGGTTTTGAAAAGAAAAAAGCGATGACTGGTAAGGTTCAGAAGCAGAGAGCCAAAGAAAAAAAAGTTACAAAAGAATTGGCTAAACAAAAGACAAAACAAACGAAGTCGAAACTTGCCCGTTCGGGGGAAAAGTCCTTGAAGAAGGTTAAGAAACGGAAGAAAGAAAAGGTTGTCAAGATAAAAGGCGGTCTTTTTAAGCCTTACAGCTTGAAAGAGGGATTCTTAGCTGGCAAATCGAAGCAGTACGAGTACAAGAATGCAAAAAGAGAAGCAACGGTTAGTATAGGCACGCAGTCGATAAAGTATGCATCGTACTTGGAACATGTAAAAAATAATATCCAGAACGTTTGGGTTTATCCTGAAGATGCGATACAGACAGGCCAACAGGGTCGGCTTTTGGTTCTGTTCAGCATAGGCAAGAATGGCGATTTGGTTCGGTTGAAATTAATCAGGTCGAGCGGCTATCCATTACTTGATCAGGCTGCGCTCCAAGCTGTGAGAGATGCATCACCCTTTCCGCCGCTACCAAAGAGGTTCAACTTGGATGTTTTAAACATCTATGCGACATTTGAGTACACGTTGGGGCTTTACTTTATACAGTAGTCTCAAAGTATGTGGCTTTTGAGTTTTTCGACTCGTAAACGCTGACCTTGCTGGGCTTACAGTTTGTGTTTTTTAACTTTTCCTTCATCTGCTCGTATATGTACTTTGCGATCATCTCCGATGTTGGGTTTGTCTTCTTGAAGTACTCGTGGTCGTTTAGATATGTGTGATCGAGCTTGTCGATTATGGATTTCACGATGGATTTTAACTCTTTGAAGTCGATGGCTATGTATGCCTCATCCAATTTATCACAGATTACGCTTGCCTCAACTGTAAAATTGTGGCCGTGCAGGTTTTCGCAAGCCCCTTTGTAGTTGTTTAGCCTATGCGCCGCTGCAAAGTCCATTGTTACGCTTATCTCAAACATCTTTACAACCCTCAATGCTTTTAAAGTGGTAGCCCACAAGGCCTGACGGTATCTTCGGATAGAAAAACGTCGATTTTTGGGGCACGGTCAAACCTTCCTTTGTTACCGCAGCCAACTCTTCATAGCTCATGGGTTTTAGGATGAAGCCCAAAGAAGCCTTGCCCTTGTCAACCATCTCTATAACTTCTTTTTCCGAATGTGCATAGCCGGCTACTTTCTGGTTTTTTATATCCTCATCGGTCAACTTGAGTATTCTTTTGTAGATGTAGTTTTCGAAGATCTTCGAGTTTAGACGTTTAATCGTATCTTTCGGTTTTTCATCCTTCAATTTTAGGTAAAAGAACCTTTTGGAGTAGTACATGATAAAGTTGTAATTATCTTTTCCATCTTCGGTTATGTAAAAATACCTTTTTAGTTCCTCTAAGAACCAGTCGAAATCCTTTAGATCCTTCACAACCCTGTGTATGGCAGATAGACTCAGTCCCCCGCTTTCTGCATCGACCAAGAGGATCATGATATAGTCAAATCCACCCTCTTTTATGCCCTGTTTGTTGTAAGACTCCTTTATCATCAAGGCCGTCTCATATCTGTGATGTCCGTCTGCGATGATTATGTCTTTGTTCTTAAGGCAGTCGTGGATTGTCTCTATAGCCTTTCTGTCCGTTATTTTGAATAGTTTGTGATCGATATTCTCGAATGTGGCTGAGAATATTGGCTGACTTTTCGAAGAGTTGTCGATAGCTTTTTCTATATCCATACTGTTTGTGTAAAGGCCCATTATGGGGCAGAACATGGCGTTTGTTCTTGTTATGAGGTTGAACCTGTCGATCTTTGGCCCTTTAAGTGTCTTTTCATGGGGCTTGATGTGGCCGCCAAAGGGTTCTATCTTTAAGGCAGCGATGATACCCTTGAGCGTTTTTCTTTTGCCGTCAAATTCGTAATCTGACATGTATGTGTAAAAGGCGCATTCGCTGTCCAATTTTAGAATCCCCTTTTTAAGCCAGTTATTCAACAGTTCCCTTGCTTTGTCGTAAGTGTCTGGCAGTGTCAGGTTCACTATGTTTAGCTCGCTTTTGCTTTTTAGCTCTTTCCTTTGATCATCGTTTATTACATCATAAGGCGGCGCCATTATGTTTTCTTTTCTTAAGCTTTCTTCATAAAGAACACCCTTAAACGGATAAATCAAAGCCATGTCTTACCTCAATAAATGGGATTTAGGTCGAAGAGGTCGACCCTTTCACAGAAGTTTTTGATTTTGTGTATATTCACAGTTCTCGGATGGTATTTTTCCTCCGTTGTTTTAAAGATCTTTAAGTCTGTTTTGCTTATTTCCTCTTCGGTACCCCTCTTGATCTCTCCAATTTTTTTTATTTCACTATTTTGCTTTTCGTAGTCTATGTAGTACGCCTTCTTTGAGAAAAACTCACCCTGGCATCTGAATGTGCCTTGATATTCAGTTGAAGCTGCAAGCAGATCCAGAGCGTTTGCCCTGAATGTTTCTATGTTTTTTCTTTTGAAGAACAAACCCTTGAGCGTCGATATAACTACCCTGATTGATGTGTGCCTGCCAGGGCCAGCAACACAGTAAATCCTGTTTATTTCATCGAGTTTTATGTTAGTTGCTTTTAGAACAAAATCGATGGTATCAACGAGAAACTGCGAGTGCGTCTTTGTCGTTTTTGAAAACATAGCAAATATCAACCATTCGTCTTTAAACACGCTTAAGTCTATAAATGATCCACTGCCGTCTATAGCAAGCTCAATCATCTACTTATTGGGTGGTGGCGGTGGTGTAAACTGTATTGGCGGTATGATGATTGGCGCTAACCCCATCCTTAGGAGTGTATTTTGCACAATTTCCCTGAAATATGGCCAGCTATCAATTAAAACTGTCGATTGGGAAAAAATTTCGAATACCTCGTCGTCTATTGGACCGCCAGTTTGAAAATCAAGTAGAAACGTTACGTCAATATTAACAAAAACGTCGTTCTCGTTGTCTTTGTTCGCGATTTTTAGAGTATAATCTTGAAATACCCTAACCAAGTTATCCTGTAAAATTTGATAGTATGAATTTTTGTCTATGTAAACCTTTTGTGTGTCAGGTGGTACGTTTAGTTTCTCATCATCAAACTCTGCATTGAGTTTTTTGACCCTGAGATTCATTAATGCTAAGTTCTTATTGAATTGGTTTACCCTTTCCTCTAAAATGGCCATTTCTACCTCCAAATTTAAATTACCGTTAAATTTTTATCTTTCGTAAGTATTTTTTTTACACCGCTATTTTCGAAGTTTACCGTTAGGATATTTTCATCTTTGCTTAACACGATACCTCTGCCGTAGATGTTGTGATAGACCTTTGAGCCCCTCTTTAAATCCTTGTTTTCATTGGTTTCTATTTCCTTTAAAAACCGCGATGGTTTTGATGGTATGTATTGATTGTTCTTTCTCCTGAATTGGGCATGGGTTATGAACAGGTTTGTCTTTGCCCGTGTTATTGCAACGTAGAATAGGCGTCTTTCTTCTTCGATATCAAGTTCATTTCTTTTTAGATTCTCGTTAGGAAATAGACCTTCTTCTAATCCAACAGCAAAAACAGTGTTAAATTCCAAACCTTTTGCTGCGTGTATAGTCATAAGTTTCACAAATTCGCTGCTGTCACTTAAATCATCTGAATAATCCAAAAGTGATAAGCTATCTAAAAAGTTCTCCAAGTTGCTTAAATCACCAGCATTTTTTAACTCTTCCACATTGGATATTCTATCATAATCCGATTTTTCTGCAAGGTAGTTTTTGTATCCGCTTTTTTCTAAGACAGCATCGATGATTTTATCTACTGTGTCATCTGCGTCTATTTCCTTGAAGGTGTTTAGGAAGTTTGAAAGCGCATTCTCCTGTTTCTTTGTAAGTTTACCGATCTTGATGAGCTTTTTGGATGCTTCAAACAGAGATAAATTTAAGCTTTGAGCATGTTCTGTGATTTTTGTAATCATTGCTTTGCCAATGCCCATTGGATGCGAGCCTATTGCCCTTAAGAAAGAGATATTGTCCTTTGGGTTTAGAAGGAGTCTCAAGTATGCGAGTATGTCCTTGACCTCTTTTCTTTCCAAGAATTTTTTCGAGCCTATAATCGAGTAGGGGATAGAGTTTCTGATCAAAGCCTCTTCAAATATCCTAGATTGGTAATTGGTTCTGTAGAGTATTGCTATGTCGTTTAGCGATTCTCCCTCGCTTTTTAACTTTAGGATGTTTTGGACGACAAATTCCGCCTCATCCGAATCTGTGGGTAGCTCTTTTATAGTTATTCTGCCGCCAATTTTGTCTGAATACAGCGTTTTTTCATTCCTGAAGTTGTTTTTTGAGATCAGGGTGTTTGCTATATTTAAGATTTCCTGGGCAGACCTATAGTTCTTTGTGAGTTTTATGATTTTGCAGTTGTCGTACTCCTTGTCAAATCGCATTATGTTTTCCACCTTTGCGCCCCTGAAGCTGTAGATCGACTGATCCTCATCCCCTACGGCGCACACGCGGTTTTTTCCGTTGTACATCAGTTTAACAAGCAGGTATTGAGGGTAGTTTGTGTCTTGGTATTCGTCAATAAATATGTATTTGAAACGTTCAGAGTACTTTTTTCTTACATCCTCATTGTTCTCTAAAAGCTTAATAACCTTGATTATGATGTTATCAAAGTCCACAGCGTTTGCCTTTTCAAGCTCATCTTCGTAGGTTTTATAGACCCTTTTGATCAGTTTATCGTAAGGTGTTGTTTCGTCTAAATCCGAAGGCTTTTCCATGTTTAGCTTGTGAAGTGAGATTTTTGAAAGTATTGCTTTTGGCGTGTATTTCTTTTGATCAACATTTAGGCGTTTGAGTATCTCTTTTATCAGGTTTTCTTGGTCTTTTGTGTCGTATATTGTTGGCTTAAACCCTTCGTTTCTCAACATCCTCAGGGCTATTGAGTGAAACGTTCCAATCCACATGTTTTTGGCTTTATCGCCTATTAGGTTCACTATTCTTTCCTTCATCTCGTTAGCTGCCTTGTTTGTAAACGTCAAAGCGAGGATTTCGCCGGGTTTTGCATAGTCCTTTTGCAAAATATATGCAATTTTGTGTGTTAGGGTTTTTGTTTTGCCGCTGCCAGCTCCGGCTATTATGAGCAGGTTATAGTTGCACTCTAAAACAGCTTGTTTTTGAGATTCGTTAAGCTGATTTATTATGGAGTTTTTCTGTTGCATCGTTGTACGCTTTTATTATGTCCTTTCTTGTGATTATGCCTATGACTTTGCCGTTTTCATCAACAACTGGTATTGTGTTTATCTCCTTAAAGCCGATTTTATGTAAGAGCGTATTCAAGTTCTCTTCTTTTGTAGCAGTAACGACATTTTTATTAGAAACGTCATCAGCTACAAGAAAATCTGCAAGTTCGTTTTCTCCCAGTATCGATTTTAATACATGTAGGGTTACGATGCCTTGTAAATTATTTTGATTGTCTATTATTGGAATGTCTGTTTGCTTAGAATCAGAGAGTATATCGAATATTTTTGACAAGTTTGTGTCCCCTGTAACGCTCAAAAATTTGCTTTTCATTAAATCTTTAACTTTTATTCCTTCAAGCACATCCCTTATGTATTCATATTTGTGTATTGGAGAATGAGCTCTATCTTTTACTTGATGTCTTTCAATGGTGTATCGAGTAGTTAGCAAAAAGCTTATTGACACAACCCACATTGAGGGTACGATAAGCTCGTAATTTCCTGTGATTTCAGCAACAACGATGATTATGGAAAGTGGAGTCTTGTTTGTCGCGGCGAAGAAGCCTGCCATTCCAACGATGGCGAATGAGGCTGGGTTGTTTACCAAAAAGGGAGATAAGTGTTTAAGCAATCCGCCTATACCACCACCGATGGCCGTTCCTATGACCAGAGTAGGTGCGAACAGTCCAACGGAGTTTCCACTTCCCAACGTTACAGATGTGGTAATCATTCTAATAAAACCTAAAAGCAAGAGTACTGTAAAGGCTGTTTTGTTTAAAAATGCCTTTTGCATGATGCCGTAGCCCATGCCAGCTGCATCGGGTAAAATCATTGCGAACAGACCTACTATAAGTCCACCAAGCGCCGTTTTTATGTAAAGCGGCGTCTTGATTTTTGAAAATGTATCGCTTGTTTTATTAAAAATGTTGATAAAAATTATTGCACTAATAGAGCACACAAGTGCCAAGATTGTGTATGATATAAACTCGTAAATGTTATTAAATTTCATTGTTGGCGTTGAGAACATATGCACCCAGCCGAACTTGGCAGAAAAAATAGAGTAGGCTATGATGGAAGATATGGCAGCGGGAAGCAGGGCTTCGTATTCAAAGTCTATATCTTGATACAATACCTCAAC
>WFRG01000031.1 GCA_015486705.1 Hippea sp.
GGCATAAGTGCAATACACATTTCCATATTTCTACTTTTAGAAAATTAATACTTGACATTTACGTAAAATGATGATAGTAATTTAGCCAACAAAAAGGAAAGGGGGGGGTAATATCAGTGAAGTGGCAGTACAAATCATTACCTGATATGCTTAGGAAAAGTTCAAAAGAACACAAAGATAGAATCGCTATTTCATATAAAAAAAATGGGCAGATAATAGACATTACTTACGGTGACTACTACAATTTTACGTTAATGGTATCAAGAGGTCTTAAAAAATTAGGTGTAAAAAAGGGTGACAAAGTAGCCATTCTTTCAGAGACTCGTCCTATGTGGGCATTAGCAGATTTTGGTATAATGAACATTGGTGCTTGGGTAATACCTATTTATCACACAAATACACCAGAGCAGATTGCCTACATTTTAAATCATTCCCAAGCAAAAGTTGTAATTGCCTCTGATATCTCGCAATACAAGAAAATCTTAGAAATAAAGGATGAGGTGCCATCTGTAGAAATTGTAGTTACCCACGATAGATTTATTCCCGATAAGAAATTACCCGTTCTAACTTTTTACCAATTAACAGAAATGTCTGTTCCTTTAAATGACAAAGAAAGAAAAGAAATTGAAAAAGACATAGATGACATAGATACTGAAGATACATTCACCATTATTTACACATCTGGAACTACCGGTGTACCAAAAGGTGTTGAATTGTGTCATAGAAATATACTATCGAATATTTATTATATAGATAAAAAGGCTAGTGGTTTAGTTGATAAAGAAGATATCTTTTTATCATTCCTCCCCTACAGCCATATATTGGGAAGAACTGCCAATCTTTATATGCCAATACCTCACGGTGCAAAAGTGGCATATGCGGAAAGCATAGAAAAAGTAGCTGACAATATGTCAGAATTTAAACCCAACATAATCATAACTGTGCCAAGATTGCTTGAAAAGATGCACTCAAAAATTTTGGATGCTGTACATGAGGCAAGTGAGTTTAAAAAGGGATTATTCAATAAAGCACTAGAAGTGGGTAAAGAATATTTAGAAACAGTTTACGTTAAAAGAAATAAGCCTGCCGTATCGCTAAGCGTAAAATATAAAATTTACGATGAATTGGTATTTTCCAAACTAAGAGAAAAATTAGGATTAGACAATTTTAAGACTTTTGTATCAGGTGGAGCTCCTTTAAATCAAGATATAAATAAATTTTTCTGGATGATAGGCCTACCTGTTATAGAAGGATATGGGTTAACAGAAACATCGCCTGTTTTGTGTGTAAATACCTTCGACAAACTTAAATTTGGCTCAGTAGGAACGCTCCTTGAGGAAACTGAGTTGAAAATAGCAGAAGATGGGGAGCTCCTCTTTAGAGGTCCACAGGTAATGAAAGGGTACTACAAAGAGGAAGAAAAAACAAAAGAGGCTTTTGATGATGAAGGATATTTTAGAACCGGTGACATAGGAAAAATTGACGAAGAGGGATTTATATTCATAACAGATAGAAAAAAAGAATTGATAGTCACTGCTGGAGGAAAAAATATTGCGCCAGCACCTATTGAAAACCTCTTAAAAAATACAAAATACATATCAAACGCTTTCGTATATGGAGATAAAAAACCTTATCTTGTAGCAATACTAACAATGGATTTAGAAAGGGTATTAGACTACGCAAAAGAGCATAACTTGAAGTATTTTGATGTAGCTGATTTAGCTAAAAATGAAAAAATATTAGAGCTATTTAAAAAAGAAGTAGAAAAAGTAAATAAACAACTTCCAAGATATGAGACGATAAAAAAGTTTGTGATAGCTCCTCAGGACTTCAGTATTGAAGGTGGGGAATTAACTCCAACACTAAAGCTCAAAAGAAGAATCATTTACAAGAAATATGCAGATAAAATAGAGTGCTTATATGGGAACGATGGTTCATGCTATACATGCAGTCAATTTTAAGAAAAAAATAAATTAAGGAGGTTCGTGTATGAGGGAAATTAGCAAAGTGGCGGTCTTGGGTGCCGGCGTCATGGGGTCTACTATCGCGGCACATCTGGCAAATGCAGGCGTTGAAGTTCTCCTGTTGGACTTACCAAGCGACGATGACCCTAACAAGATTGCAAAAAAAGGGCTTGAAGCTGCAACTAAGGCAAAACCTGCAGCGTTTTATCGCAAAGATTATGCATCCTACATTACAGTTGGAAACTTTAGGGATGATATGCCCAAAATCAAGGATTACGACTGGGTTATAGAAGTCGTAGTAGAGAGTATGGACATTAAGAAAAAGCTATTGGATCAAGTAACACCGCATCTCAATCCTAACAGCGTGTTCTCAACGAACACAAGTGGATTATCTGTAAATGAGATGGCAGATTATATGCCAGAACAATTTAGAAAAAACTTCTTAGTAACACACTTCTTTAATCCACCAAGATACATGAGACTTGTTGAAATAGTTCCATCGAAATACACAGATCAGCAAGTAGTAAAAGATATGGCAGATTTCATTGCACACAGGTTAGGAAAAGGTATAGTTTATGGAAAAGATACACCTAACTTTGTTGCTAACAGGATTGGCGTATACTCTATGCTCAACGGCATGAAGTATATGTTAGAGATGGGCTTGACTATTGAAGAAGTAGACAAAATTGCTGGCACTGCTACTGCAAGGGCTGGTTCTGCTGCATTCAAAACAGGCGATTTAGTAGGTTTAGATACGCTTGTTCACGTTGCGGAAAACAGCTACGAATTGCTAAAAGATGACGATGAAAGAGATATTTTCATAGTTCCTGATTTCATCAAAAAAATGGTTGAACAAGGATTATTGGGCAACAAAACAAAGAAGGGTTTCTATAAAAAAGAAAGAACTCCTGAAGGCACAAAGAAATTCTACTTTGACCACAATAAGTTAGAGTATGTGCCGCTACAGAAACCAAAACTTGCATCAATTGAAGCAGCCAAACAAATAGACGATCCAAGAAAAAGATTAAAGGCTGTTGTAACAGCGAAAGATAAAGCTGGTGAGTTTGCATGGAAAAATACAAGAGACACCATTATCTATTCAATAAAGAGAATTCCAGAGATAGCAGATGATGTTGTCAACATAGACAACGCAATGAGATGGGGCTTCGGATGGGAGCTTGGTCCTTTCGAAATGCTTGATGCCATTGGCGTTAAATATTTCGTAGACAGATGTGAAAAAGAAGGCGTAAACGTACCGGATGTAATCAAGGGCGTTGATTATATCTACAAGATTGAGAATGGCAAGAAATTCTACTTTGACTTTGCAGAAAGGACCCACAAACAGGTAGAATATCCCAAAACTTATACGAGCATAGAACTCTTGAAATCTGATAACAAAGTTGTAGAGAGCAACTCCGGAGCAGACATCATTGACTTAGGCGATGGTGTGTTCTTGGTAGAATTCCATACAAAGATGAATGCAATAGGCGCTGAAGTTATAACAATGTTAAACAAAGCTATTGCCAGGGCAGAAAAAGAGGGAGTGGGCGTTGTAATTGCAAACGAAGACAAAAAAGCTTTTTCAGCTGGCGCAAACCTAATGTTTATCGCAAGCCTTATAGCTGAAGGCGACTTTACAATGCTATCTGAGGCTGTAAGAACATTCCAAAGAGCTACAATGAATATTAAATACTCAAAAGTTCCAGTAGTTGCTGCTCCTCATGCATTGACATTAGGCGGTGGATGCGAGGTTTGCTTGCATTCAGACGCAGTTTGCGCACATGCTGAAACATACATGGGTCTTGTTGAAATTGGTGTTGGGTTAATCCCAGGTGGAGGTGGAACAAAGGAAGTTGCTCTAAGGGCAATAGAGCTCGCTGAAGAAAATGGTTTAGACGTATCCACACTAATATTTAAAGGCTTCCAAAATATAGGAATGGCCAAAGTTTCCACAAGCGCTGATGAGCTGTTTAAGATGGGATATCTAAGACGCGGAGACTCTGTAACAATGAATATAGACAACCTAATTTACGATGCAAAACAAAAAGTTTTGGCTCTTGCAACAAACTATAGACCTAGAAAACCAAGAGAAAACATACCTGCCCCAGGAAAGAGCGTCGCAGCAACAATAAAATCCCAACTTTGGAACATGAAACACGGAAGACAAGTAACAGAATACGAAGAGTACCTGGGCGGATTAATAGCAAACGTAATGTGCGGTGGAGATGTTCTACCTGGAACACTAATAACAGAAGAATACATGCTCGACCTTGAGAGAGAAGCATTCTTAAAGGCTTGTGGAAACAAGAAAACAGTTGAAAGAATTCAACATATGTTAAAGACCGGAAAACCATTAAGGAATTAAAGGAGGTAAAATAAATGAGAGCAGCATACATTTTAGCGGCTTATAGAACACCTGGCTGCAAAGCCAAGAAAGGTAAATTTAAAAATACAAGACCTGATTACTTGGCAGCAGTGGCCATTAAGGGCTTAATTGAAAGAACAGGGGTAGAGATCAACGATATAGAAGATGTAATCATGGGTTGCGCATTTCCTGAAGCCGAACAGGGAATGAATGTGGCAAGGGTAGCGTGTCATATAGCTGGATTGCCATCTGATATACCAGCTATGACAGTTAATAGATTTTGTTCTTCTGGATTGCAGTCTATAGCTATAGCAGCAGAGCGTATAATGGCCGGTTTTGCAGACTGCATCATAGCGGGTGGAACAGAAAGTATGACAATGGTTCCTATGGGCGGTAATAAATTCTCTGCAAATCCAGAGTTAGTCAATGAGTGGCCAGAGGCCTACGCTTCAATGGGAATTACAGCTGAGTTAGTTGCCGAAAAATTCAACATCTCAAGAGAAGACCAAGACGAGTTTGGATACAAAAGCCAGATGAAAGCAGCCAAAGCTATACAGGAGGGAAAATTTAAAGAGGAAATCATCCCCGTTGAAATAGAACATACAAAGTTAGTTGATGGGAAATTAGTCAAAGAAAAGGAAATCGTAGATATTGATGATGGTGTTAGACCAGACACAACACTTGAAGGATTAGCAAGACTTAGACCTGCATTTAGAATAGGCGGCACAGTTACAGCAGGGAACTCATCACAGATGACAGACGGGGCTGCAGCAGCTTTAGTTGTATCCGAAGATTTCTTAAAGAAAATCGGCAAAGACCCTATGGTAAGATTTGTAGGTTTTGCAGCTAAAGGTGTTGCTCCTGAATTAATGGGTATGGGTCCATCTGTGGCTATACCTGAGGTTTTGAAGAAAACTGGTATGTCTCTAAATGACATAGGATTGATAGAACTTAACGAGGCATTTGCGTCACAGTCTCTTTATTGTATAAGAAAACTTGATCTTGACGAATCCATACTAAATGTAAATGGTGGCGCTATTGCATTGGGTCACCCATTGGGTTGTACTGGTGCTAAATTGACGGCAACCATATTACACGAGATGAAACGTAGGGATAACGTAAAATATGGAATGGTTTCCATGTGTATAGGTGGCGGAATGGGAGCTGCTGCTATATTTGAAAAAGCCTAAAAATACTTAAGGAGGAATTTAAATGAAAGGTGGAGAGTTTGTCGTAAAA
>WFRG01000032.1 GCA_015486705.1 Hippea sp.
ATTGTTCCATTGGCTGCGTCCCCTGCAATTTTTAAGAACATCGGCGAGTCAAAACCTTCCTGACCCAACAGTTGAGCCTTGATACCCAACTGCTTTGCCTGTTTTACAGTTAGAGCACCCTCTGAGTAGTAGCCCGTGCAGTAAATCAAATCTGGGTGAAGAGCTTTAATCTTCGTAAGGAAAGGCGTCATGTCTTTCTCACCCAAGGCAAAACTCAAATTTGCAACAATCTTTGCACCGTTTTTCTTTGCCTCATTGACAAATCCTTCAGATAAAGCCCTACCAAAGTCGTTATCCATTGTTAATACAGCAATCCTTTTGGCATGCAACATCTTCGTTGCCACATACCCACCTGCTCTACCCTCAACCTTGGCTAAAAATCCAACCCTAAACACATAGTTGCCAGCCTTTGTAATGTCAGGATGCGTAGCATAGGCCACCACAAGCGGAATATGGTATCTCTGATAAATCGGAGCAGAAGCCCTTGTAGGCGTTGAATAAGAGCCACTAACGACACCAACAACCCTATCTTCCTGAATGAGTTTCCTCGCAATGGCAACCGCCTGCTGGGAGCTTACCGCATCATCGTAAACGATCAGTTTGACCTTTTTGCCCAAAATCCCGCCGCTTGCATTGATCTTTTGAACGGCAAGCATGGCACCGTGTTTGGCTGATGCCCCATCAGCAGCGGCAAATCCTGTTAATGGTGCAAAGAAACCGATTTTTATAACGCCACCCGCCCATGAGGTTAAACTAAACAAAAACAGTACAACAATAGATAAAACCAAACCCCTAAACTTCATGCCCAACCTCCTTTACAACAAATCTTTAAATTTGGTTAAACAGACCGCCTCAACAACCTTAAACACAATACGTGCTGCAAGGTTGGATGTCCTAAAACCTTCATCTAAGGGTGGCGAAACCTCTGCTATATCAAAACCAGTGAGCTTTCCACTGTTCACAACCAAGTAGAACAAGTTCAAAAATTCCGTTAACTGCAATCCAAACGGCTGAGGAGCACTCACACCAGGGGCCAAATATTCGGCAAACACATCTGAGCATATAGTCAAATGAATATCAGACGATTGATTTACAATTGCACTCAATTCCGCCAGTGCCCTCTTTGGGTTAAATCTTATCATCTCAATGTCTATCCATTTTGCACCGTACTCCTTTGCCACATCAAACAACTCTTTTGTATTTGAGGCCTTCTGAATGCCCACACAACAATATTTGAACTGTTCACCCCTTGTTTTACAAAAATCGCCTATTTGCCTAAATGACGTGCCGCTTGTCGGTCCACTGTTATAATTCCTCATATCAAAATGGGCGTCGAAATTCACAATGGATGGAAGTTCGCCTCTATTTTCATAAAAGCCCATAATCGAAGGATAGGCAACCTCATGTCCACCGCCAAGAATTATGGGAAAAAGCTTTTTTTCATGTATTACAGAAACAAGGCTTTTAAGCTCATCCTGAGCAAGCTCTAAATCCCCGAAGCATTCAACATCACCGGCATCGTAAAGTGCCACACTACCAAAGTGCCACGGCAGCGAAAAAAGGTGCTTCCTAATCTCATCCGGAGCCTCTTTAGCTCCCACCCTGCCCTTGTTCCTTCTAACACCCTCATCGCTTTTAAAACCTATTATGCAAATACCGGGCTTTACATCCGAAACCCTCTCAAGGTCGATGTACTCTGCTACCTGATGCCACCTCAACTGCTCCTTTTTCTCTCCATCCACCCTGCCACTCCACTTATAACCGAGAGGCTTATACATAACTCACCCCATTACAATTCAAACTTCTCTTTTAGAGCGTTATCTACTTCGATTTGAGCATTAATTTCCTCGATTAAACCATTATCCTCAACCAATTCATGAACTGCTTCAATATCTTCTGAAAACACCCTATCTCTTTCGGCAAAGCTTACCCTCTTTCTAACCTCATTATGTAGAAACTCCACGGTCTCCGTGGATCTAAGGGGCCTTCTAAACTCAAGTGCCTGTGCAGCAAGCAGGAGCTCAACGGATAAAACATAACTCAAATTGTCCAATATTGCGTTAAACTTCCTTACTGAAATTGAGCCCATACTCACATGATCCTCTTGTCCCAATGATGTGGGAATACTGTCTGCGCTTGCAGGAAAGGAGAGAGTTTTGTTTTCGCTTGCTAAAGCGGCCGTTAGGTATTGCGTTATCATGAAGCCAGAATTTATACCCACTTCTTTCAGCAACATCTTTGGTAGCTCATCACCATCACCAGCAAGGAGTAAATAAACCCTTCTGTCAGATACATTACTCATTTCACTTGCAGCCAAAGCTGTATAATCTATAGGCAAAGCCAACGGCTCTCCGTGAAAATTGCCCCCGCTTATGACCGTCTCTTCATCAATAATTACGGGATTGTCTGTTACAGAGTTGAGTTCAACCTCAAGCGTACTTTTAAGTTTCAAAAACGCCTCTCGTGCCGCACCGTGAATTTGGGGAATGCACCGCATTGAGTATGGATCCTGAACCTTATTGCAGTGAATGTGTGATCTTACAATTTCCGAATCCTTCAAAATCGACCAAACCCTCTGTGCCACATAAACCGTTCCGTCGTAGGACCTCAAGGCATGCAATCTGGGATCAAAGGGCTTTGACGAGCCCTTCAGCGCTTCTATCGTCACAGCGGAGATCACATCCGCAAAATCGAGGTAACTCTTAAACCTGTACAAACCAAAAGCCGCATGGGCTGACATAAATTGCGTTCCGTTAATCAAAGCAAGGCCTTCTTTGGGATGGAGTTTAATGGGCTTTAATCCCTCCCTTTTTAAAACCTCACCTGTCTCAATCAATTCGCCTTTATAAAACACTTTACCCAAACCAATCAGCGGCAAAAACAGGTGCGCTAACGGCGCCAAATCCCCACTTGCACCCACAGAACCCTTGCTTGGAACATAAGACAGGCAATCGTTTTCTATATGCCAGATAATCCTTTCAACGGTCTCTAAAGAGACGCCAGAATATCCCAAAGCAAGAGAGTGAACCTTTAAAATTAGCATCATTTTAACAACAAAAGGATCTACAGGCTCACCGATACCACATGCATGGCTTCTTATAAGGTTTATCTGAAGCTCATCCGTTTTTTCCTTGGGAATAACGGTCCTGCATAGGCTTCCAAAACCGGTGTTTACACCGTATACAGGCTCACCCTTTTCTAAAATGCCCTTGATACAAGAAAAAGAACGTTCTATTTTCTTCTTTGCATCATCCGTTAAAACAGCTATCTTGGGGTCATTGGCTATTTTTAAAAGCGTGCCAACGGTTAACTTATCCAATCCATACCTAAACACTTTGGACTTCCTTCCCATACACAGCCAACCTCTTTTTCACATCATCCCTTTCAACAATCTTCATCATCTTGAAGCCATTCTTTTTAAGCAGGTTCTCTATCATGGGCTTATCAGCATCAAAAAACACCCTGTTGGGCGTCTCTATACTCTCTAAAAACTTGGAAAGCAGGCTATAAGCCACCTTGTTGTCCACATCTTCTCTATCACAAATGAGACAGTTAAAGCCGTTATCGATAAAACCCAAGGCAGCAGCAACAACCTCTCTGTCCCTCACAGCGAGGATCACCTTGTCTTTGGATCTCTCAATTAAGCCTTTAAAATCATTGACAAAATCCATATTCGGGGCACCAAAGTTAAACATCCAATCAAAAACGAGCCTTTTCAATGCGGCATAATAGATCCCCGTGTACTTGACAAACAAATACCTACTCTCCCTTAACGTCTCCAAAACCCTTTCGTACAAGGGCTTTTTCTCAAAAGACGCCTCTAATTCATCCAAAGCATCGAGTAGGTATTTGGAGTTATCACCTTCGTTGAGAATCTCCCTCATCTTGCTCCTAATCATCTTCCACAGTGGTTTTACGCTAAACAGAAGTTCCCTTCCTTCCTTTGTAAAACTCACTATCCTCACCCTTCTGTCCCTTTCGTGTGTCTCAACTTTAACCAAACCTTTAGACTCCAAAGACGACACCATTTGGCTAATAGCAGATTGGGTAAGGTCCAACAGTTGAGACATATCTGATATTGATATACTCCCATACCTGTCCAGAATGTAAAAAACGGAAAACCACGATGGCTCAAACTCTATCTGCTGCGCCTTGTAAATTTGGCTAACATTTGCCAAGTACTTATCAGAAAGCCTCTTAAACCTACTGCCTAATATGAGCTCACCGGCCAAAGAATAAACCAACATAGAAACATAACCATTTATTTAAGGTCTTAAGTATTTTATTCAATTTTTTAAATATGTCAACCGACTTATCCTTTAAAAAATTGGGGGATTTTTAAAAAAGAAATGGTAGCCCCAAGGGGAATCGAACCCCTGTTTTCGGCGTGAGAGGCCGGCGTCCTAACCGCTAGACGATGGGGCCATCAAAAACACTTTCTCTTTATACTGATTTTGTAATATTTGTCAACACCATTGATTTTTTTGGTGGAGACGGCGGGATTTGAACCCGCGTCCAGGCGTGCGTCACACCCAAAGGCTTTTACATGCTTAGCTCGCTTTTTGTTCCCCATCCTGACGGATAAAACGAGCTAAACCGTCAGGCGGGTGCCTGCTTATTTAATAATCCAGCTACTGAAAAACAGGCGAACAGTAGCCTTCGGTGCTTTGACTCTAAGGGCTATTTACACCCCAAAGCACCAAAGGGTGTAAAAGCCCGCTACCTTTTAATTAGGCAGCTAAAGCGTATTCAGAGTCTGCGTTTCTTTTTTGGTGTCGGTTTTGCGAGCAGACACCAGCTCGGCATGACCTTTGAGTGCTAAAACACCCTGTCGAACCCAATTTTCGTCCCCCTCAGTGCATTTAATAGTCTATGCTTATAAAACAAAAAATCAAGACAAAAGAGACATAACTTGATTAAAACATGTTTTAAAAGTAATATAAACAACATGTGGTTACTAATACTTGTGTTTCTGACCTCTACAATTTTGGTGGTTTTTTTGTACGTTAAACACATAAAATTGAAGGTAAACGAAAATTTGGATATGTATAGATGCAAAGACTTCCTATTAACTAAAACCGAAAAAATCGCATTTGATAAAATAAACACGATAATAGATAAAGATAAATTATGCCTTTCCGTGTTCCCAAAAACAAGATTAACAGATTTTCTATGGACACCCAAAGAAGACAGAAACAGTTATCTCAAGATTCAATCAAAATTCGTAGATTTCTTGATAGTAAAAAAACCGCAATTACACCCATTTTTAGCTATATTTATTGAAAACAAGGAAAATAAACCCAAAATGAACTCATTGGAAATTATAGAACCTGTTTTAAAAAAATCCGGAATAAAACTTTTAAAAATTGAAGCAAAAGACATATTTACAGATAAATTCGAAAAATTAATAAAGGAGGCTTTAAAATGACTATAGCGAAAGAGCTCTTAGAAATCATTGCCTGTCCAAAATGCAGGGGGGAGCTGAAACTATCCGAAGATGGAAATTTTCTAATCTGTGAAAACTGTAAAATCAAATACCCCATTGATGACGATATACCCATACTCTTAGTGGATGAAGCCCAACCGTTAAATGAGTAAAACACTCCTTTACATTTCCATCTGCATACTTTCCTGGTCCCTTATACCCGTGGCATCAAAAGAGGTGCTAAAGGGCATGAACAACTTCGCCATGCTATTTTTCTCTAACTTCATCTCAGCCATTGTTATGCTAATCTACCTGATAGCCACATTTCGGGTAAAAAAACTCACCCAATACACTCTAAGAGACTACCTAACGATGTCCTTCTTGGGTTTCTTGGGTAGCTTTGCTTATTACGTTCTGCTATACAAAGCATTTTCCCTGTCTCTGGCACAGGAGGTATTTATAATCAACTATACATGGCCTATTCTGATTTTGATTTTTAGCGTCCCAATACTCAAAGAAAAACTCGATTTCGTTAAGGCGGCCTCTATTTTAATCAGTTTTATTGGCGTTTTGGTAATTGTTACCAGAGGTCATGTATTACATGTTAAGTTCACAAGTGTCGAAGGTGATTTGCTCGCCCTTTTTGGTGCCGTATGCTTTGCCCTATTCTCTACACTTGGCAAGAAGGTTAACTACGACCAAATCGTAGCCGTATTCGTTTATTTCGCTTCCGCAACAGTATTCTCATTAACAACATCGGGTTTATTTAAAATCGCAAATATTACCCCAAGCGTACTCTTCTGGCTTTTCATCAACGGGCTTTTTATAAACGGTATATCCTATATCTTTTGGTTTAAAGCCCTGAAATCTGCACAAACAGCCTTAATCTCAAATCTTGTCTATCTAACACCAGCCGTATCGCTTATCTTTATTTCGCTAATTATTAAAGAAAAGATCCATACCTATTCTTTGGTTGGCCTTATATTTATATTATTGGGTATCGGAATGCAGATATACAAAAAGACTACTTAATGGGTATATTTATCTCCAAAACCTCTATGGAGTTATCCTTTTGAAGAGAGACATCTATCTCTTTTGGATCTATATCAACATATTTCGCCACCACTTCAATTAAGTCTTTTCTCAAATCATCCAAAAATGGGGCTTTATTTGACACCCTCTCATGGGCAAGTATGATTTGCAATCTCTCTTTTGCCTTTTGAGCCGAACTCTTCTTGTTTCTTCTGAAAAAATCCAAAAACATGATTACTATTCCTTAAAAAAACTTATTATTGTTTCTATTATCCCCTTTTTCCTTTCCACTATTTCCATAAAAGGAACATCCTTACCTAATATCCTTTGGGTTATGTTCTTATAAGCCTTACCTGATGGAGAATCTGGATGTAAAATGGAGGGTTCTCCTATATTTGTATAATTAACAATGTTCCCATCTTCAGGAATAACTCCTATCAATGGTATACTCAAAACCTGTAAAACATCGTCTTTGCTCATCATATCGCCCTTTTTAACTAGCATTGGGTTTATTCTGTTTATGATTAAGCTCATATCCTTCTTCTCGTTGGCTTCCAATATTCCTATAACCCTGTCAGCATCTCTAACGGCTGAAATCTCTGGAGTCGTCACAATAATAACTTCATCGGCGGGCAACATCGCATTCCTAAAACCACCCTCAATACCAGCTGGCGAATCCAAAATAATGTAATCAAACTCCTTTTTTAGCTCATTAGACAACTCAAGAATCTGTTCAGGTTTTACAGCTGATTTATCCCTTGTCTGAGCTGCAGCAATCAAAAACAGATTATCTACTCGTTTGTCTTTTATTAAAGCCTGCTTAACTTTACAGACCTTTTCTACAACATTTACAACATCGTAAACTATTCTGTTCTCAAGACCCAAAATCATATCCAAATTTCTTAGGCCAATATCCAAATCTATAGCAACAACCCTTTTACCGGCTAAAGCCAAACCCAATGCAAGATTAGCCGTAGTGGTAGATTTACCTACGCCACCTTTTCCAGATGTTATGGTCAACACTTTTCCAGACATAATTCTACTCCCATTAAGATTTTAACCACTCATTGTAACCCATTATAACTATAACGCCATCGTCTACAAATGCAACTTCAGGCACAACATCAACACGTTTCTTTAACAAGACATTTTTTTCTGGAGACCTTGTTATATAGTCTCCAATTCTTATCTGAGGAGGATTTAAATCAAACGCAAACACAACGGCTTCGTTATTACCACCGTAGCCAGCGTGTGGAACTCCGTATAATTTTCCCAAAACAAATATATTGCCAGTGGCATAAATATATGAATTGGAATTTACATTACCAACAACAACCAAATCACCGTTCGCCTTAATGGATTGCCCACTTCTCAAGTTTCCTCTAAAAGTAGAAACTTCCTTTTCTCCCCTTTCATTAATTAGGTGAGTTCTGCCTATCTCAATAACAGGAACATTTGTAATTAGACCACTCTTATCCTTAACAACAATAGCATTTACAAATATATCCTTTTCTCTTAGAAAATCTATTATATCATTGGCATACTTTTTATTAAAATCATCGAGCTTTAGCGTTATTATAGAATTTTTCATGTATTTTGAAGATACAGCTAATAAACTCTCTAATTCATAAAACGCTCTTTTTAGGTCATCACTATTTATGCTTATTTCAAACCCTAAAAAATTTTTACCCTTAATTTCCACCTGACTCATTGTCTGGTTAAATATCATATAATTTGTTATAATTCAAGCGTTAGTTTGACAAAATAATTATTTTAACCTAAATTGAAAGGTGGAGGTTTTGTATGATAGTTGAGCATATACAAACAAGCGTAAGAAAAGAGGCTATAGAGATCACAAGCATAGTAGCAAAGTATGTGAAGAATGTTAAGTCAGGTGTGGCAATAGTCTATGCGCCCCACACAACTGCTGGTATAACAATCAACGAGGCATTTGACCCATCTGTAGTAGAAGATATGTTAAACGAATTAACAAGGCTCATCCCTTACTCATCCCACTACAAACACTTAGAAGGAAACGCTGACGCACATATTCAGGCTTCAATTATTGGAAGCAGCGTAACAATACCAATAGAAAATGGAGAGTTGGCTTTGGGCAGATGGCAGGGCATATTTTTCATGGAATTCGACGGGCCAAGAAATAGAAAATTCTTTATTAAAATAATAGAGGGTTGACGATGAAGTACTTGATTCTGTTAGGTGATGGAATGGCCGATTGGCCGATTGAGGAATTGGGCGGAAAAACGCCTCTGGAATACGCAAATACACAAAATATGGACATCATTGCAAGCGGAATTAAGGGTATGGTAAAGACCGTGCCAGACGGTATGCATCCTGGAAGCGACGTTGCAAACATGGCTGTTTTGGGTTATGACCCCGTGCAGTACTACACAGGTAGGGCACCCCTTGAAGCCTTAAGCCAAGACATACAACTCGGCACAAATGACGTTGCATACAGGTGCAACTTCGTAAACATAGAAAACGGCATAATGAAGGATTTCTCAGCAGGACATATACCATCTGATAAGGCAAAGGAACTAATAGAGGTTTTAAACAAAAGTTTGGATTTTGAAGGAATAGAGTTCTACCCCGGTGTAAGCTATAGAAACCTGATGGTTTGGCGAGGAGGAAAGACAGATATCACCACACCGCCACACGACATATCCGACAAAGAAGTGGAGCCGTACTTGCCAAAGGATGAAGCCAGAGAAATACTAATTAGCATAATGAACGAAGCTCAAGGAGTTTTAAAGGATAACGAAATATGGAGTGAGGCAAACGCCATCTGGCTGTGGGGTGAGGGAAAAGCCCCATCGATGCCCAAGTTCAAAGACAAATTCAACAAAGACGGTTGCATGATTAGTGCTGTAGATCTAATGATAGGGCTTGGAAAACTCACCGGTTTGCACATACCAGATATTGATGGTTTGACAGGCTTTTTAGATACAAATTTTGAAGGAAAAATCAATGCTGCATTTGATTTTTTGAAAAACGGCGGAGATTTTGTATACCTACACGTTGAAGCAACGGATGAAACTGGACACATGGGTGATGTCCAAAAAAAGATAGAAGCCATTGAGTTATTTGATAAAAAAATTGTCGGCGAGGCAATTAGGATGGCAGACAGTTTAAACGATGAACTGAAAATAGCAGTACTACCGGATCACCCAACACCCATCAAGATAAAAACGCATACGGCTGAACCAGTGCCCTTTGCCATTTGGACTTCAAGAAACGAAAAAAGAGCCGATAAGTATAGTGAAAAGTCATGCAAGGATGGTATTTTTATCGAAAATGGCTACATGTTTATCGAAAAGATGTTGTTCGGAGCGTAATTATGGTTGGTCCAATCGATGTACAGAATGTCATATTGAATGCCACAGCCCAAGGTCAGCTAAACCAAAACCCTTTAGCCCAAGCTGCCCAAGCCGAAGGATTTAAGAACTTGATTGAAACAAAAGAGAAAGAGGAAAAAACAACAAAGGTTGAAAAGAGCGAAAACACACCTCACAATACAATAGAAAAGGACAAAGAGGAACAAAAAAGAAGGTCAAAACAAAAAGAAGGGCACGTAGATTTAAGAGCTTGAATTTAAGATTTAATTCACTACTCGAGTAAAATTAACGAGTATAAAGCACTCTCTGAAAAATCTATCTGGGTAATACTTGTTATTTCTATGCCTAATGCATCAACAGAGGGCCTTACCAAATAAGGTTTTAAACATTCACCACCTTTTTCTATAGGACATTCAGCACATAAATTACAAGAGCCTGGAAATAATGCATGAACAAAGGGATATTCTTTAAAAAGAGTTTTTTCTTTATCAAGCAAAAATTTAATAACTTCCCTTTTTTCTTTCTCAAACTCATTCATATCAATCAAAAATTTAAACACAAAAGTTTTATTATAATGTGATATCCATGCTTTGGTTTCTTCCCACGAAGGAACAAAAGGTGGGCAAGAAAGTCTTTTTCCATACATCTCACACATTTTGCATTTCCAAACAGGTCTTGGAGAGACAACAATATCTTTTGTACTAATAATTTTCTCCCACATCAATTTCATATCACATTTTTACAAAGTTTTTCTTTTCAATTCAACCAAAGAATTAACTAATTTCGGTAGTTAAATTAAACCTATCTTCATTTATTATTGTTTTGACGCCATTTTACTTGACTTATGATTTTTTGGGTATATATTACAGGCGGCATGAGTAAAAAAAGACTTATTTTAAAACCTAACACACCTGATAAGACGCTGGGAATATTATTTATAGTTCTATTTGCTATAGCGTTCATTTTTGGTATAGCTTTACTCGTATTTGGGAAACAACAAGACAATCAATTCACGTACAAAAACGGTGTTATCCTATATGAAGCTAACAACGTTCGAGAGTTAAGAGAAAGAATCGCTCTATACAAATATCTAAATAAATATCCTTTAGAAGTAGAACCTTATTTATTAAAGAGCTTACCAAAAGATTTTTCTAAACTTCCTTCGGCAGAGAGGAAAAAACTATTTATTAAAGTGCTAATCCCCATAGCAGTAACTGTAAACATGCAATTTATGCAAGAACATCAGATGTTTGAAAAGATATTAAACAAAATAAAAAATCGTGAAACTCTGAGTGATACAGAGGAGAAAATATTAGAATATGGCTACAGAAAATACAGGTGCCATACAATAAAGGACCTACTAATAAAATCTGGTGGCGTACCAGTTAGTTTACTTATTGCTCAAGCTGGCATAGAATCTGGATGGGGGAAGTCGCGTTTCGCTATATATTACAACAATATTTACGGAATCCACAAAAAACATCCAAGACCAGGGGATATTGTTGTACATTTTAAAAGTTTGTATGATTCTACTGTGGAATACATTCTAAATTTGGATAGAAGCCCAGCCTATAAAAGATTTAGACTCGCAAGGTATAGAATGGGGGACTATTACAACCCTTACAAATTAGCAGAATATCTATCTTCATACTCAACAAGGAGATTAGAATATATAAAACTTATTAAAAATGTCTTAACAGCAAATAATCTTACCTCTTACGATAAGAAATTTCAGTCTGTTATAATAGCTGAAGGAAATATCAAACAATTCAGCTTGGAGTAAAGAATAAATTCTTGATTTAGACCTTTTCCTCTATTAAAATATCAAACAAAAAAGGAGAAGGTGACGATGAGTTCTTTCATTGCAGTCGCTACCAATACAGATGGTAAAAGCATTTGGAATGGTCACTTTGGAGTATCGCCCATTTATTCCATATTTGACGAAAACGGAAACTTTATTAAGCAAATTGAGAATCCTCACTCCAAAGATAAACATCACGACGACCCAGACTTAATTGTAAGCTTGCTTAAAGATATAGACATTTTTATTGCCAAAAACATGGGCAGGAAATCAAGGGAGAGACTTACCAAAACATTAGGGGTTAAAAGCATATTGGTTAATGCTAAAGATATTTATGAAGCAATAAACTATTATTTGGAAGCAAAAAAGAACGTAGAAGTATTCGAGAAATGCACAGAAGAATACGAAAACTGGTTTGATAAATATAAAGCCATCTATGAAAGCGAATTAAATATGTTAAAGGCATTAACACCAAAATTCAACAGAGCTTTAGAAATAGGTGTAGGGAGTGGTAGGTTTGCATATCCATTAGGTATTAAAGAAGGTATAGAGCCATCAGACAAGATGGCAGAAATTGCTAAACAAAGAGGCATAAAGGTTTATCCAGGATTTGCAGAAAACTTATCTTTCCAAGATGAAGAGTTTGATTTTGTATTAATCGCAGTTACTATCTGCTTTGTTAAAGATCCAATAAAAACCCTAAAAGAAGCAAATAGAATTCTAAAAAAAGATGGAAACCTCCTTGTTGCTATAGTTGATAAAAATACTAAAATAGGAAAAGAATATTTAAACAAGAAAGAAAAAGGTAAGTTTTACAAGAATGCAACATTTTTTACGACCGATGAGATTAGTAACATGTTGAAAGATGTAGGATTCGATATTATTAAAATAAACCAAACTCTATTCGCAAACTCAATAAAGGAAATAAATGAACCTCAAGATTTCAAAGAAGGCTACGGTGAAGGAGGCTTCGTTGGTATTTTAGGTAAAAAGATATGATAGAAGTTTTACAAAAGTCTATATCTAACACCTTTTCTATTATTGCATTGTGTTGTGTGATTATTTTACTTGTGATATTATTTGTTTCGTGGATCTACTTGCCTTTTGCTGTATTCTCAATAAAAAAAGAATTAAAGAAAATCAGGGAATTAATTGAGGAAAACAAAATTAGACTTGACTAATAATGAAAGTCGAATATAATCCCCAACATGAAACTAATTGACGGCGAAATAGAGAAAAGCTACATAGTTGAGTCCATAGACGGCGGTTGCATAGCTAAAGACAGATTATGGAAATTAGGTATAATCCCTGGTGTTGTAGTAAAAATAAAAAGAAAAGCCCCCTTAAAAGGTCCTTTTATGATAGAAGTAAATGGTGCAGATGTTGTTGTAGGCAGAGGTATAGCGTTAAAAATCAACATTAGGGAAATTTAATGAAAACAGTAGCTCTCATAGGTCAACCAAATTGTGGCAAAAGTACTCTTTTTAATCAACTTGCAGGATATAAAAGTCTTTCAGCAAATTTTCCAGGAGCAACAGTTGAATATACGAAAGGACAAACCTATATAGGAGACGAAGTAGCTGAAGTTATAGACCTTCCCGGAACTTACTCTTTAAGCTGGTACGATGACGCAGAAAAAGAAACCGTTAAAGCCTTGTTTTCAGAAAACGTAGATGTCATTGTAAATATTTTAGACGCATCAACACTCACAAGAAGCATAGAGCTCACCATTGAATTAATGTCTTTAGAAAAACCCCTTGTTGTAGCTCTAAACATGATGGACGAGGCACTAAAAAAGGGTATATATATAAATGTAAAAAAGCTGGAAAGTATACTTGGCATTAAAGTAGTCCCTATAATAGCAAAAAAAGGCAAAGGCATAAAAGATTTAATTGAGGCAATAGAAAATGCAAAAAAACCAGCAAAAAGGTGTGTTTACTCTAAAGAGGTAGAAAAATACATAAATATGGTTATGGAATGCATAGACAAAAATAATTTAAAAAATGAATGGCCTATTAAGTTAATGGCTATAAAAGCTATAGAGGGCTTTGAAGCCTGTCAAAAACCTCTTGAAAATTCAGCCTGTAAAAACGTGCTCAAGCAAGCCAAATTTGCCTTAAGAGATGGTCTCGTGATTGTTCAAGAAAGACACGCACTATGTATGGATATATTTGAAAACTCAGCTATTGTTAAGAAAAAAGAGAAAAGAACTGTCGAAGATAGGCTGGATAATTTTCTTTTACATCCTTTCTTTGGTTACTTATCTATGCTTGTAATCTTTTTTTCTATATTCTACATAGTGTTCCACGGTGGCGTGCCGGTTGAAAACTTCATAATAAACATATTCGATAAAGTAGACTCATTTTTAGTACATTCATTATCCCATCATCAACTTATTCTTGCGATAGTTAAAGGGATAGTCGATGGCGTAGGGGCTGCCTTTGGAATAGCTTTTCCATATCTCTTACCATTTCTTTTTCTTATTTCATTATTAGAAGACATTGGATATTTACCAAGAATTGGTTTTCTACTTGACTCAACAATGCACAAAATGGGTCTACATGGAACAAGTATAATACCTTTCGTGTCTGGCTATGGATGTAGCGTTCCAGCAATAATGGCAACTCGAATACTGAAAAGTAAAAAAGAAAAAATTATTTCTGCGTTTTTGGCCTCTTTAGTTCCATGTTCCGCTAGAACTACTGTCATCATGGGACTTGTTGGGTATTTTATAGGGTATGGATATGCAATATTACTTTATGGAGTTAATATATTGGTTATAATGATAAGTGGAATGGTACTAAAGAAATTCCTACCAGGAATGAGTCCTGAGATGGCATTGGACATACCTCCTTATAGACTTCCTACGCTTAAAACATTAATATTAAAAACATGGCACAAGGTCAAAGATTTTGTATTCTTAGCAGTTCCTATGCTAATTGGTGGAAGCGTCGTTCTAACGCTCATATCCTATTATCACTTGGACTACACAATTAACAGTGTATTTAAACCCTTCATGGAAATACTGGGGTTACCATCATGTGTGGCAGTGGTATTGCTTTTTGGAATATTAAAAAAAGAACTCACCCTTCTCATGCTATATCAGGCCTTAGGCTTATCCAGCTTATCTCAAATCCCTAAGGCTTTAACACCAAATCAAATGCTTGTCTTTACAGTATTTGTAATTTTTTATATCCCATGTTTGGCAACAATCGCAGCTATTAAAAAAGAGGTTGGTTTAAAAAATACCATTTACATTTCAACCGCGACATTACTGCTCGCAACGTTTTTAGCCTTCTCTACCAGGCTTTTAACAAATATTCTATGAAAATAGAGGTATATACAGACGGAAGTTATTTTGAAAATCACTCTTTGTGTGGATGGGGAGTGTATATCAAATCTAAAACAGGGCATACAGAATTCTCTGGGTCTTGTAATTGTGATAATCCGCTTTATGTAGAACTTTTAGCTGTCTTAAAAGCTTTAGAATATATCGAATATTACATTTACAACTGTCTCTTATACACATCTGACGCTG
>WFRG01000033.1 GCA_015486705.1 Hippea sp.
AAATAGCATTGGTTTTTATAATTAAGTGATACCTAAATTTATTCCTTAACTTAAAAATTGGACACTTTGAAGGCCCCACAACAGTAAATTCATCCTTTAAAACTTCATACACGTTTTCAATCAACTTTAGAGACTTTTTTGGGTTGGTCGAGGAAGAAACAATTCTAATAAGTCTACAAAACGGGGGATAATTGAACATTTTTCTCGACACTATCTCCTCTTCATAAAAAGCGCAATAATCATGACTGACAATAAACTCAGACAGATGGGTGTCTGGTGTTAGCGATTGCACAATAACATAACCCCTCGATTTTCTTCCGCTGCGACCCGCCGTCTGTATAATCAATGATAGTCCCTTTTCAAAAGCTCTAAAATCTGGAATTGAAAATAGAGACTCAAAATCAGCTATAACAACAAGTCCTATTTTTGAAACATCATGTCCTTTAGACAGCATTTGCGTGCCAACCAAAATATCTACTTTACCGTTATGCAAATCGTTTATAATACTCTCAAAAGCCCCTTTCTTTAAGGTCACATCCCTATCGAATCGCTGAATTTTAAACCCTTTAAAAATCTTTCCCAACTCTTCCTCAAATTTTTGTGAACCAACACCTTTATCCTTAAGCTCAAAAGAACCACACTTAGGGCACACCCTTGGAATCTCAAACACAGAATCACACCAATGACACTTTAAAGAGCTACTCTCCTTATGGTATACCAGCGAAACAGAACAATTTGGGCATTTAAACACATAGCCACATTTCTTACAAACCAAGTACCTTGAATAACCTCTCCTGTTGACCAACACGGCAACAGTCTCTGATTTATCAAGTGAACTTCTTATAGCTTCAATAGTCTCTTTAGATAAAAGTTCACCAGGCTCAACTCTTACAAATTTAATCGTTGGGAGTTCAACACTACCCACACGCTTTGTTAGCTTTATCATTTTAAACTTGCCTTCTTTGGCTTTATAGAGCGACTCAATGGTTGGAGTAGCAGAACTTAAAATAACGGGTATACTTTTTTTCTTAGCCCTGTATATTGCTATATCCTTCGCGTTATAGGCTGGTTGATTATCCTGCTTATAAGACTCATCGTTCTCTTCATCTATAACAATTACGCCAACATTTTTAAAATCACTAAACACGGCTGATCTTGTTCCAATCAAAATAGAGGTCTCACCGCGTTTAAACTTAAGCCAATTTTCGAACTTCTCTTTCTTTGTTAGCCTAGAATGTATAATCGATATAGCTTCTTTAGAAAATCTATCTGAAAAAATATTTATATACTGGGGCGTTAAGGCAATTTCCGGAACCAATACAACAGCCTTTTTGCCAAATCTCACAACCTCTTCGATTAACCTTAAATAAACCTCTGTTTTTCCGCTTCCTGTGACTCCAAATAACAAATAAACGCCAAATTTAGACAAATCTACATCATCAACCGCATTTTTTTGTTCTTTTGTAAGTTCAAGGAACGGTTTGGAATAAATTCTAACATTAGGCTTAACCTGTGAAAAATCTATCCTATCCTTGATTTCAAATACCTTTTTTGGTAGTGCACCCTTTAAAAACAAACCGATTTTCGCCATATAATAAAAAGAGAAAAACCTTAAGCACTCCATAAGTTCATCGCTTATCAATGAATCTTCATCCAAAACCTTTAAAATTGGCTTTGTTGTATAAGTAGGCTTTTCAGTTTTAGACCAAACAACACCGACTTTTTCAATGCCTTTAAAATCAACCAAAACACGACAGCCAGTTTTTATCTCTACTTCTGAATGATATACAAACCCATCAGCTATAGCTAAAGGAAACAGAACTTTATAATAGAACATTAGCTCATCAACGATAGCCTTTTAGCCTGCAAACGCTACAAATGTCAGAAAATGTTGGATAGCCACATATCTTGCATCTATTCTTATTATTATTCTCAGCATTCGCCATAATAGGTCGTAATTTTTTTAAGTATCCCTGATAAAAGTCTATTTTTGTTCCAGGTGAAGAAAACTCTATTTGATTTAGATGTTTCTTATAAACGGTAAGAGTTGCACCTTTACTAAAAGGACACTCAATATCAACAAAATCCAACTTTTTAAAAAAAGCGTAAACGAACGTTTCAAATTCAGTAACTCTGCATAAAGGTTTCACTTTTTTAAGCAACCCGTCTTCACTTGGCAAAGCTGGGCTCTGGTTTTTTAAATACTCTATTTTCCAATGCAAAACATTAGAAAATAGCCTGCTAACCTCATCATCTAAGTTATGCCCAGTAGCAAGCACACTGTATCCCTCTTTCAAGCCCACCATGTTGAAATAATACCTTTTTATTTGACCACACAGAGAGCACACTGGACGCCTTGTTTTCTTCTTCACTTCAGGTATAGAAATCCCCTCATCAACTAAATTTACCGTTATTAATTTAGTGCCTTTGCTTTGTGCAAATTTCTTAACTTTGGCCTCTGCAGTTTCACTAAAGCCGTCTATACCAAGATTTATGAACAGCCCATCTACATCATACCCTAAGTCCAAAAGCACATTCCACAGAGTTAAACTATCCTTACCACCACTGACAGCAACTAATATCTTATCATCTTTTTCAAACATCTCGTATGTTTTTATAGCTTTTACAACTTGATTCTCGAAAAAATGTAAAAAACAGTCTCTACAAAAAGCTGCATTATGACTTTTAAGCTCAACCTCTGCCTCTTTTTTACACCTTATGCATTTCATCCCTTGGAATACACCGTCCTAATTTCTATTTCTTGTTCATCCCTTATTACAATGTCCCTTGTTAGCAGTCTATCATTCCTAATAACTAACACTTCAGACGGCAAAAATCCCAATTTTTTCAAGATTTTACCGACACTTATTGGAGTTTCAAATTGATAAAAGTTGTTCTTATCTACAACCACCTTAACCACAAGTTCTATTTTTCAAAAACAATTACACAAGTCAAATAAAAAATTGAATTTTCACCGCCTATATGATAGAGTTATATTGTATGTGTGCATTTATAGAGTTTTTAATTATTTTCTCGATTATTCTAACAATGATAGAAATAATTATAAGCTCCGGTGGCGTATTAGCTTTCAGTGGCATTATCGTATTTCTCACAGCCATGATACTTATATTCATTTGGCACGTACCAGTGCCCACAATATTCCTCAACGTAACCATACCAACGTTTGTTGTTTTATTCATTTTAAGTATTGTAATAATAATATTGGCCTGGAAAGCCCACAAGAAAAAACCAATTATTGGTGAGAAAACTCTAATAGGCAAAAAGGCAAAATGTATAAAAACAATAGATAAAGATAGTCCGGGTATAGTAGAAATCTATGGAGAAATGTGGACAGCAGTGTCCGATGAAAGAATAGAAAAAGGTGAAACGGTGGTCATAATCAATCAAGAATCATTAAAACTAAAAGTGAAGAAAGGGGTGTAGCATGTTCATGTTTATAATTTTCGTTATCCTTATTGTCATTCTACTAATATCAGTCAGAGTTGTTAAAGAGTATGAAAGAGCTGTGATATTTAGAATTGGTAGAGTTGTTGGAGCAAAAGGGCCTGGAATTTTCTTTTTATGGCCAGTCATCGACAGCATGATAAAGGTTAATTTGAGACTAATAACGGTGGAAATCCAACCTCAAGACGTTATAACAAAGGATAACGTGACAATAAAAATTAGTGCCGTTGTATACTTTAAAGTTGTTGACCCGGTTAAAAGCGTTATACAAGTAAATAATTATTACTATGCCATAGAACAATTGGCGCAAACCACCCTAAGGAGTATATGTGGCCAAGCCGAACTCGATAAATTATTATCAGAAAGGGAAAAGATAAATACTGAAATTCAGGAAATTTTAGACAAGCACTCCGATAGTTGGGGAGTAAAAGTTACACTTGTTGAGCTAAAGCAGATAGATTTGCCGCAAGATATGCAACGTGCAATGGCTCGCCAAGCAGAGGCAGAAAGAGACAGGAGAGCTAAGGTTATATCGGCAGAAGGCGAATATCAAGCTGCACAAAAGCTCAAAGAAGCGGCAGAGATAATCTCACAATATCCACAAGCAATCCAGCTTAGATACTTGCAAACACTAAATGAAATAGCATCGAAAAATAACACAACAACTATTTTACCTATACCTTTAGAAATTTTAAGGAGCATAGGAAACAAAGAAAACAATTAACTAAACTTTTGAAACTTTTTATAATTATACCATGGACATTATTAAAAGAGATCCGTATTTAGAGCAAATTATAAAGATATCAAAAAAATGTGGCGTTAAAGTCTACCTTGTAGGTGGAGCTGTAAGGGATGCCCTTCTAAACAAACAAACAAATGACTATGACTTCGTAGTTTTTGGAAATTTGGAAAAATTTGCCCATGCAATAGGCTCAGAACTAATATGCAAAACAGTAAGATACTCAAAAGGAATAGCAACACACAGAATTTTTTGCAGCCTCAAAACCATAGATATCTCTGAACCAAGAGGCTCGAACTTAGAAGAAGATTTATTAAATAGGGATTTCACAATAAATTCCATAGCATACGATTTAGAAAAGGACAGATTAATTGACCCTTTGGGAGGCACCAACGACATTGAAAAAAAGATTATTAAAGCAAACACAGAAAACTCAATAAATGATGACCCTTTAAGAATCTTAAGAGGGTTTAGATTAGCTGCTCTATTTCGTTTTGATATTGAACCAAAAACCTTAAAACTATTCTCAGATAAAATATCACTCATAAAAAGGGTATCAAAGGAACGCATAACAGAGGAATTAAAACTATTCTTCAATTTTAATGAAACATTTGTGTATTTATTACTTATGGACAAAGTCGGCCTCATTGATGCCCTTTTTGACGATTTATCACTAACGAATGGATGCCTGCAAAGTTTTAAACACTTATACGACGTAAAAACCCATTCTTTAAGCGTCTACAATTATATAGAATGGGCTATAGAAAGAATACAAAAAATCTTGGGAAAAACGTATAAAAAATACTTAGGACACTTCGCATCAGAAAGAGACACACTAATGCCAGCACTTAAGCTCGCAGCTTTATTTCACGATTCTGGCAAACCACATACAAAAATAGTCGTGGATGGCGTTGCAAAATTTCCAAAACACGAGTTAAAAAGCTCTGAAATATTCGAAAAGTATGCAAATATGTATCCTTTTGGAAAGAAAATATCAAAATTAACCAAATTTTTTATAGAAAATCACATAAAACCATCAAACCTATACAAAATTTGGAGTATGGGCGAGTTAGACGACATAACAAAGATTGAGTTTTTCATGCAATACGGTGAACATGGCACAGATCTGTTGCTTTTTGCCTTAGCAGACACATTAGCCAAAGGAAAAATTAGTGCTCTAAAAAAAGAGGTGTATTCAACATTTTTAAAAGAAATGGTGCAATTTTACTATTCAATAGAACAAAAATTGAAGGGCAAAACACTAATAGATGGACACGATATAATAAGCAAATACCCAAACATAGATAAACGCAAGATAAAGGAAATTTTGAACCAGATAAAGAAACTACAACTCATAGGCGTTTTAAAAACAAAAGAAGATGCCCTAAGAATAACCTCTCGTTTGATATAAATCTGGAATATCTTTTGCTATACAAAGACTGAGAGTAAAAATGGAGGGAAAGTAATGAAAAGGATTGCTCCATTTGCTTTGGTAGCTTTAATTTTAGCTGGATGCACAACAACAAACATTGCAAAAAAATATTCTGAAATGCCCGAATATGTAAAAGAACAACCTTCAGTTGTAGAGCAACCTACTCATTACGAAGGTTCTCTGTGGACTCAAACATCAGAAAACCTATTTTCAGACGAAAAAGCAAGACAGGTAGGAGATATTGTTACAATAGTTGTACAGGAACAAGCAACAAGTCAGTATTCGTCTTCTCTCAAAACACAGGCAAGTTCGAGTATGTCAGCTGGTCTTAGCACCTTATTAGGATTCCAAAACAGGATTCTAAATAGGTTTAAAACATTGGGAGGGAAAGATGCGAGTAAAAACGGCATTTTAGATACAACTTCAAGCAATCAATATCAAGGTAGTGGACAAAACCAAGTCAACAATAAACTTATAGCAACAATAACTGCAAGGGTTGTTAAGGTTCTACCAAATCATAAATTGTTTATTAGAGGGGAAAAACAAGTATTTACAAACGGAGAAGAAAACACACTGATAATCACAGGCATTATAGACGCTAACCAGATATCAAACGATGACACGATAGATTCATCATACATAGCAGATGCAAAGATTTTCTTTAATGGCAAAGGCATCGTAAGTTCAACCAGAAACGAGGGATGGCTTGTAAAATTATGGAATCTAATCAAGCCATTCTAAGGAGGATTATGGGTATGAAAAGAGTTTTATCAATCATAATTGCGCTCTTAATAGCAACAAACAGCTATGCATTTCAAGTAAAAATAAGAGATTTAACTAACGTTGTTGGTGTAAGATACAACCAACTTGTGGGATATGGCCTTGTGGTTGGCCTTGCTGGAACTGGTGATGGAACAAGTGCATACTTTACAATTCATTCCATAGTCAACGCTTTAAAACGCTTTGGAGTAACGCTATCTCAATCTGATATTCAGAGTTTGCAGGTCAAAAACATTGCTGCTGTTATGGTAACAGCCAGCCTACCACCTTTTGCAAAACAGGGAGATAAAATAGACGTCACCGCATCATCTATTGGGGATGCAAAAAGTTTACAAGGTGGAACATTGATTATGACGCCGTTATACGGACCTGACGGTAAAGTATATGCTGTTGCCCAAGGTCCTATATCAATTGGTGGATTTAACGCTGGAGCTGGGGGGGCAAAGGTTAGAAAAAACCATCCTACAGTAGGAAGAATCCCAAACGGTGCTATCGTAGAAAATCAAGTCAATGTTGACATAAACTCTAAAAGTAGTTTTGTTTTGGCGCTGAAGCAACCAAACTTTACAATGGCAACACGTATAGCGGATACAATAAACAAATTTTACAGAAGGCAGATGGCTTTTCCTTCAGATGGTGGTAGTGTAAAAGTAGTAGTCCCACCACTATATAAAGGCGATGTTGTTGAGCTTATATCACAAATAAATCAACTATCCGTAAACCAAATATCTATTCCAAAGGTGGTTTTAGACGAAAGAACAGGAACAGTAGTTGTAGGTGGTGACGTAACAATCGAACCGGTTAGCATATCGCATGGAAATTTAACCATTACAATTACAAGTACAAAAACCGTATCCCAACCTAATCCTTTAGCCAGCGGAAAAACAAAGACAGTTACAAACAACAAAGTGTCGGTTGAAGAGGGTAAAGGCAAATTTTTAACGTTTCCAAAGGGAGCAACCGTATCTCAGCTCGTTCAGGCATTAAATAAAGCCGGTGCAACTCCAAGGGATATGATGGCAATATTTCAGGCACTAAAAGCATCAGGCTCGCTAAATGCAGAACTGGAGATGATGTAAGATGCTGTTGAATAGATTAAGCTACATACCAATAAAAAACAAAGTTGACAATATCGACAACACAAACCGCCTAAAAAAAGCTTGCACAGAGTTTGAAGCCATGTTCGTATCCCAACTACTGAATGAAATGGAAAAAACAATTCCTAACGACTCAATAATTAAAAACGATGCAGAAAACTCCATTTACAAGTTTTTCTATATTAATGCCTTGAGCCAGAAGATAGCGGAAGATTCACCGTTTTCCATAGGAAAAACACTTTTTGACTCACTAAAAGAATACACAGCATATAAAGCATCCATTCCAAAAAACCTAAATAAAAAGCCTATAAAGTTACACGTTGAACACAAATTCAATCTTCCATCGAAATTTAAACCACTTTCTAAAGATAACGAAAGAATGAGAATTATACAAAAAGCTGTAGATGAAGCATCAAAGAGATTTCACGTGCCCAAAAAATTATTGTACGGCATCATAAAAACAGAATCATCATTCAATCCACAAGCCGTTTCCAAAGCGGGAGCTGTTGGCCTAATGCAGCTTATGCCCCAAACAGCTCTCGAATTGGGCGTTAAAAACATCTTTGATATAAAACAAAACATTATGGGTGGAGCTAAATATATAGCAAAACTGCTCAAGGAATTCAAAGATTACAAAAAAGCCCTTGCCGCATACAATGCAGGCCCCGGAAATGTTAAAAAATTTAACGGCATACCACCATTTAAAGAAACCCAAAACTATGTGAAGAAAGTTCTTGCCTATGCTAACGAAAATTACTAAAGTTTCAGGTGAATATGCCGATTTAAATGTAAGAAACGATGGAGGTGTAAGATGAAGATAGGAACTTACATTGACGGGGCGTTGGAAAAATACATAAAGCAATCGAAGGTTGATAAAACCAAGCAAGCCAATATCAGGGAAAACAAAACAGAAAACACGCAACAGGTAAGTAAAAGCGACGTTGACAAAGTAGAGATATCACCGCAGGCAAAGTTATTGTCTGAACTTTTGGGCAACGAAGATACAAAAGCAGAGAAATTGGCAAGGGTAAAAGCTCAAATAGAGAATGGAACATACAAACCGCCAATCAGTGAAATTGCAAAGTCAATCTTAAAGGAGTGGAAAGGTGAATAGCGATTTGACTTTAATAAAAAACGTTCTAAACGAGCTTATCACCATCTACCAAGATGCCACTGATTTGATGGACAAGGAAAGAGAGCATTTGATAAAGGTGGATAGCGATAAGCTAATTGACGTTATTAAGCAGAAACAAATACTGGCAGACAGAATAAAAGAATCAGAAGAGCAACTTAAAGATATACTGACAAAAAACGGAGTTGACACCATAAACGAATTTCTATTTTTTGTCAGTGAAAAAAACTATGTAGACGACATCAGGGTTTTAAATGGCAAATTAAAAGCTACTCTTGACAATTTTAGGTTGAAAAGCGATGTGAATAAAATGATAGCACAAGAGCATGTAGAATTTTTTACGGGGCTTTTAAATATCTATGCCAGTTTCTTCTCAAGTGCAAATTACGACAAAGATGCAAAAACAAATATAGGAACCCAAATTATGAGCGTGAGGGTGTAGATGCCAACCATTTTCGACGCGCTAAATATAGGCGTCAGTGGATTATACGTATCAAAAACTGCTATAGACGTAACAGGTAATAATGTTGCTAATGTTAATACACCTGGATATTCAAAAGAAAGGGTAGATATACTACCTTCAATGCCCATGACATCATACGCAGGTGTGTTTGGCACTGGCGCAAAGGTAAGCCAAGTAATAAGCACCAGAAACGACCTGATAGACAAAAGGGTAAGAACTGCAAATGAAGAAATGAGCTACTACAACAAGCTCAACGACACAATGGACGAGATACAAAGTGTATTTAACGAAGAAAACGGCGTGGGTTTAAAGGGTGCTATGGAAGAATTTTTTAACGCATGGCATGCTTTAAGCCTAAACCCAGATTTAGAGACAGCAAGACAACAGGTCATAGAGAAGGGATTAACATTATCAAAAGCTTTAAAGGATGCAAATTCATCCCTGCAACAAATTAGAAACGGACTAGACGACCAAACAGGATACGTTGTTACACAAATAAACTCATATGCCAAGAGAATTGCTCAGCTTAACTATGAAATAGCAAAAGCAGAGTTAGGTGACAAAGACCACGCCAACACTTTGAGAGACGAAAGAAGCCAACTCTTAGAAAAACTGACGAGTTTAGCAAATGTAACAATTTTGGAAGGTTCATACAATCAAAGTACTAAACCCGAAATGACAATACTTATAGGTGGAATGCCCCTTGTGTCCGGAAAAGATTACAACCAATTGGAAGCGGCTAAATTAGAAGGTGCAAAATACAACAAAATTTATTTCGTCGATGCAGCTGGCAGTAAAACAGATATAACACAAAGAATCACAAGTGGAACTTTAGGTTCAACCCTGTATATGAGAGATAAAACTATACCCCAATATCAAGACGATATAAACAATATTGCAACTACATTGATTCATGAAGTTAACAAGTTGCATTCAGCAGGCTCAGGATTAACACCTTACACACAAGTTGAGGGTATATACAATGCCGACCCAACAGCTGCCCTAAGCATACCACAGGCGAGCGGCTTGGATATGGCAGTTAAGACAGGAACCTTTAAAGTCAAAGTTATTGACCAAAACGGAAACGACGTTGGCACATTTACAGTGCCGGTAAATGCAGATGACCACTTAACAAAAGAAAATGACAGCGATGCAAATTCCATTATTGGTAGGTTTAATAACATATTACAAGGCTATGCTCAAATGAGCGTATCACCTGCAGGCAATGTGCAAATAACAGCAGAAAATGGGTATAAGTTTGCATTTACATACGATTCATCTAACTTCTTGGCAACAGTCGG
Source organism: Hippea sp. (assembly GCA_015486705.1). The sequence continues at coordinate 10,410 of WFRG01000033.1, forward strand.
CATAAACACGTTCTTTACCGGACATGATGCAAGTGATATAAGTGTAAATCAAGTGCTGCAAGACGACCCAAGCAAAATAGCAGCTGGCAAATCGTTAAATCCTGGTGATAACTCAAACGCCGAGGCTATAGCCCAGGTGCAACTCGATAAGGTCATGGTTAACAATACACAGACAATTGACGAATACTACAATGCTTTCTTAGGGTCAATAGGCTCAACAAAGCAGAGGTACAACGAAATATACAATGCAAAACAGGCAGTTTATCAGCAGTTGAAAACCACCCAACAGTCGATAGAAGGCGTATCTTTGGATGAAGAAGCAGCAAATCTGATAAAATTCCAAAGGGCATATCAAGCGGATGCCAAGTACATTTCAGTCGTTGACCAATTAACAGAAACACTGATAAATATGGTGTAGAAATATGAGAATTACAGACAATATTTTATTCAACAATTTTCTATTCAATATAAACAAAATTAATCAAAGGGTTTATACAAATAACGAGAAAATGTCGAGCGGAAAACGTTTATTAAATTTGGATAGCGACCCAATAGCATTATCTAAAGTTCTATCCCTAAAAGATATCAATTCGCGATTTGACCAATATATAACAAACATAAATTCAGCAAATGCATTTTTAGACGCAGAGGACACAGCCCTTTCAAATGCCGATGATTTACTGCATAAGGCAGGAACATTACTCGTCGATGGAGCAAATACACTAAACAACGATATCGCAAGCAGAACGGCAATTGCTGAAAACTTAGACGCTATAAAGGGTGAATTAGTTGATTCAGCAAACACCGTTTTTCAAGGCAAATACCTATTTTCCGGTTCAAAGACAGACACAAAACCTATTCAAGACATACACAATGAAGCAAGCATTATTAGCGTAACAAAAGATAGTAGCATAGAGAATATAGAAATATCAGCAGGTGAAAGCTTTGCGGATATTAACGGGTTAGAGTCTGGCAATTACCAAATATCAATAAACAACGGCAAATTGCAGGTGTGTAAAGGTAACTGCTCTGATCAAAATAACGTTGTTCCTATAGACTTGGATTCATCCGACGAATCAGATGCTGGAGGAAACGAGTTAGGCGATTATATAGATCTAAACGACCCGAGGGTTAAGGAAAAAATATTGAATGATGGATGGATAGATACAGGAAGAGGGCTAAAAATCAAAATTAATTTAACATCGCCTAATATGAATTTATCAGACATCAACGCAAATGTTTCTGTATACTATAAATCTGGCGGACAAGATATCTACATGGGTGATGATGGACAAAAGGATATAGAGTATTCAGACAAACTTACAAGCCCCATAAACTTGACAGCAAAACATATATTCAAGCCATCTAATCAAACGTTGGAGAATGACAATCATTTAATAGACGATACAACGCAAGACCCAGTTACAGATTCCTCAAAGCTTGTTGATATGGACCTAGATCCTGCATTGGCAGATGCAATAAAAAAGGCCTCTGAAGAAACAGGATACAAGCTTGATGCTAATGACAAAATAGCAATACAAGGTACCGACCACAATGGCAATGTTGTAGAAGGTGAATTTGAAGTAACAAGCACAACAAATATAGAGAACCTAACAAGCTATATCAAAAGTTTAGATTCCGTGGAAATACTTAACACAAACAAAACATTTGCAACATTAGGAGGACAACCCGTAACAGCATCTACGACACTCTCTGAAATAAACGACCCAAATATTCAAGCTGCCATAGGCTCTACACTTACAATTAAAGGATTTAAGCACAGTGGAGACCAAGTGTCTTTTAGTATATCTTTAAGTAGCAATACTACGCTATTAAGTATAGCGTCCTCTATATCGTCACATTTCGACGTTACAACATCAGTGCAACATGGAAAAATTGTTACAGAAGATAACGATTCCGGCTCTAGCAAATTATCAATCCAAGCTTTTACAGAAAATTCTAAAGTTCCTATATTCGGCTCTTTTGTTGAAAAAAGCCACGGAGGTAGCGGGGGGTTTAAGGACATCGATGCTTATGTAAAAAATGGCCATATTTATTTTGTAGACAAACGGCCATCTACAAGTAAGTTTAATTTAAGCTTTAACATAAAAACACAAAACGGGGATGTAAAACCCAACATATTTGGTGTTTTTAATGTTGCGCAATTAGGTCAAGGGATAGATACGTTTAAAACATTGAGGGATGCAAGCTATGCCTTAAAAAATCCACACTCATTAAATCAAATAGGAAAGCCATCACCGTGGCAGGATATCTCCACATTCTCAGCAAAGCTTAGCGGTCAGTATTTAGGCGATAAAGATGAAACATGGACAATAAAAGTTGCAAAGGTGGGTAACACCAATAGTTCACATTTCACCTCAATCAGCAAAGATCAAATAGAAACGGTAGCCAATAGCTTGGATATTGGACAAACCAAAACTGCAGGAATGTTTGAAATAACGAATGAAGAAGGCAAGGTCGTAGCTGTAGTTGGCCTCAAAATAGGAAGAACAGGTTCTAACAGCTACTATTACGATATAAAAACGGTCACGCCTAAGAACCCTGACGAGCAGATAGACTTTTCAAGGGTTGATTCCATAGACCAAATAGAAGGAACAACAATTTACAATATGGAAAATACTTCATCATCAAATCCAAGTGACCTCGCAGATAAACTAATTAATGGTTTAAACGACATAGTCATCCAAACAAGGGATGCAGATGAAAGCAATTTCAACGGAACTGTGAACGGCATACCTGGAGTAAAATTAAGTTTTATACCGCCCAAAATTACAAATGCACCTGCAATATTAGAGCAAGGGGATAGTTTTTCAGTAAAGCTGTCAAACACAGTAGAGCAATCTCTGGATAAGGTGAAAAAGGCTTTAGACCAAGTTTTGGCGTCAAGGTCAATAATCGGGGCACGCACAAACAGGTTCCAACTTGCAAAAAGCAGAGTAAACTACATAAAATTATCAAATTCAAAAACTATTTCAGAGTTAGAAGACGCAAACATTGCTGATGTCTTTACGGAATTCAAGAGAAACCAAATCGTAATGCAGGCAACATTATCTGTAGGGTCCAAATTAACATCGCAAAATTTATTCAATTACCTCTCCTAATACTTGACAAAAAAACTTCTATACTTTTAAATACCACATATGAACACATTTAAAAGCGCCCAAAAATTTCTAAATGAAACGTTTTTAAATATAACGATTAAGAACTTGCTTATATCCCTTCTTGTCTTATTCATACTTCTCTCCATAAAAAAAATTTTAACCAATATATTGATTGGCACTCTAAAAAGATTTGCCAACAAAACAAAAACAAAACTTGACGATGAACTAATAGAAATAATTGAGCCCCCTTTACAATCATTTTTTACCTTTCTTTGCTTTTATGTGGCTTTCTTAGTGCTGAATTTAGGCTCATCTTATAATATTGTAGCCCTTAAAATTCTTGTGTCAGTTGTAATCATAGACATAAGCTGGGCATTGTACAGAGCGGAAAACATATTCTCAAAAGCCATGGAAGGTTTCTTTAGAAAGAAAAATTCCGAAATCGGTCTAAGTTTTGTCCCTTTTTTTAACAAATTTATAAAATCCTCGGTTATCATTGTTGGATTCATACTAATAGTCCAAGAGTGGGGATACAATATCGGCGCAATAATCACAGGTTTAGGTATAGGTGGCTTGGCTGTTGCTTTAGCCGCCAAAGACACATTGGCTAACATGTTTGGAGGCTTAACCATCATAATGGATAGGCCTTTCAAGATCGGCGATTGGGTTAAAATTGGGGATACAGAGGGTATAGTCGAAGATATCGGTTTTAGGAGTACTCGCATAAGGACATTTGAAAAATCTTTAATATCCGTGCCTAACTCCGTCATTGCAAACACGGCCATTGAAAACTTCTCTCGCAGGGGTGAAAGGCGCATAACCTACAAAATCGGCGTAACCTACTCTACTCCACAGAAAAAGTTAAAAGAAGTTGTAGAAAAAATAAGAATAATGTTAGAAAATCATCCAGGCATATCAAAAAACAGCACACTGCTTGTGTATTTCACAGAATTTGCGGATAGCTCTTTGAACATCTTTATCTACTGCTTCACAAATACGTCTGTTTGGTCGGAATATCTAAATATAAGAGAAGATGTAAACCTAAAAATCATGGAAATCATGGAAAATCTTGGCATAGATTTTGCATTCCCGTCCATGTCCGTCTATATTGAGAAAAATGCAAACAAACTTCAAAACAAACCTTAAAAACGGCTTGAAAAATGGCTTATCCGTATCTATAAAGCTCATAAAGACCATTATACCTTTTTACATAGCAATTGATTTGCTTAGTCATACTCAGCTTGCAAACGTTATAGGCAATTTTTTATCCCCATTTATGAAACCATTCGGATTAACAGGCAAAATGGCTGTGGCAATTATAAGTGGATACTTGGTAAATCTCTACGCAGCAATAGCAGCTTTAGTTCCCCTACATCCCACATGGCAACAGGTTACAATTGTAGGGTTGATGACGGGCATATCTCACAATCTAATCATCGAAGGTGCAATTTTACACAAAACAGGAACAAATGCGTTTTTTACAATCCTTTTTAGGGTAACAGTCTCAATAATAGCCGGCTTTGCTTTAGCAGAATATTTTAGGTCGTTCTATGGCTGAACTACTTTGGCATGCCGTTTTAGGTAGTTTAAAACTATCAATAAAGCTAATCCTAATAATTGTGCCTTTAATGGTCATATACGAGTTTTTACAGAGCAGCAATACATTCAAGAAGATTTTAAACGCTTTACACTTTATTCTCAAACCCTTGGGCTTTTCTGAACATGCAAGTGTATCAATGTTGACAGGAATTTTTTTAGGCATTACTTATGGATCTGGCATTCTCTTAGCTCAAAGTGAAAAAAATATGCTTACAAAAATAGATATTACACTAACTGCCGTTTATCTTTCCATGTGTCATGCAGTAATTGAAGACACTCTTGTATTTGTTGCCATTGGTGGAAACGGTTTTTACATATTAGGCACACGCATAATTATAGCAACAATTGTGACATTTATGTTCTACAGATACTTAAAGAAAAAGTTAAACAAAGCCTAATTTCTTCCTGTTTTCTTCTGATAACCTATCCGGCGTCCATGGGGGATTAAAAGTCAACTCTACCTCAACAGAATCTACGCCATCAAGCTCTTTTATTTTATTTTTTACAAGATTGGTCAATTTAAAACTCACAGGACAAAATTTAGATGTGAATGTCATAATGATTCTAACATTACCACCCTCTATTTTAACATCATAAATCAAACCCATATCTACAATGTCGACAAGAGGCATGCACGGTTCTTCTATTTCTTTGAGTTTTTCCAAAACCCTTTCCTTAGTGACCATTCTTGCACCACCTGTTGGCAAACCGCAGGGCAAAATCCAATGATGGATGTTTTGAAGAAAGCATATACCGTGCTAATCTGTTACTTGAATCATAGGCATAGGAGAGCTCAAAGTAGTCCTTGCCGTTTTTATGCCTCTTTACCCTAATCACACCCAAAAGGGCATACACACGCGCATATTCTTTGCTTGTCAACTGTTCTTTTTCAAGGTCCGATAGTAAAGCCTTTGCCTTCTTTAGTTCACTGGATTTTATGTAACAATAGCTTAGACAAATCTTGTCATCTAAAGAAAGAAAACTTCGTCTTTTCTTTACAAAACTGCGACAATTTAAAAACGTAATTTGAGATTTCTTGTGGTTTCCAATTCTTTCCCTTTTAACAATTCTACGATTATTCGGTGCGGGCTTGTTTTTTGGATAGTAAACGGTGGTAGAAGAAGGATATTTAACGCTCGCACTCTCACAACCGCCTACAATCAATGCCAAAACAAAAAGAACTGTTATTCTAAACAAAAGCATCCTGGAAAATTTTGTACATATTATCCAGAGCTGTTTCTATCCAATCTTGGGCATCATTGACATATTCAAGCAGCATTTCCCTTTTCTTACCCTTATCTTCACCGAATAAGTGGCTATAGCCAAAATAGGCAGCAACACCAACTAAGGCTGATGATATAAATTTAAACTTTTTAAAAATCAACTTGCTTACAATACTTGTAGTAGTAAAAGTTCCAACACCAACCAGAATAGGTATTGTATTATTCTCTTCTTTTAAAAGTTCTACAGGTGCCACATAAAGCCCGTATTCCTTTAAAGAGTTTGCTCTTTCAAGTATCTCTTCCCATTTATCCTTATTGTTCTCTATAAAGTCCTTTTTATTCTCTTCAACGTACTTAACCAACTCATCATAAAAGTCCGCCAACAGCCTCTTCCCTATATCTGACAAATCATCCCTAACCTTCTCCACTAAAATATCAAATCTTGACTCACTACCTATGATTTCAGACTTCCTCTTAGATATTTCTTCATCCAACCTATCTTTATAAGATTCAAGGATTGCCTCCATTACAAAACCTCCTATATTTTCTTTTCAACTATATCTCCATACGGCTTAACTTCTTCAAATATCTGTCCTGTAAACCTATAAAATGTGCAAGCTTTTTCTTGGTAACATGTGTACGGTAAACCAGCCTTCTGGCACACATTGGCTAAAAATTCCTCCTCATTCCATCCCCATTCAACAGGCACCTGCGGCAGAAGAAGACCGCTGTATGCACCACACACAACGTAAAGACCGTCTCTTCCAACCTTTATCTGTTCAACATAGTTCTTAGAAGAATCAAGGGGAATCATTGGCGACAAGACCGTAACTTCAACAACCACATTATCAAATTCAAATGTGTTCAAAGGCTGAAATCGTGGATCACCGAATGCAGCTGATACAGCAGACGATATAACGCCGTCTATCAGCGGCTCGTAAGCCAAGGGATAACCTATACAACCTCTCAAATTACTATCTGGATACGTATTTAAAGTAACAAACACACCCCTTTTCTCGTTGAAAATCTCAGGATAGTTTTCTGGCCTTGGCATTAGACTTCTATGTTTAAAATAATAATCTATCGATTCTCTAGCCAATTTAACAAGATATTTACCCTGCTGTAAAATTAAGTCCATCTTTCATTCCTTAAAAATAACACCGCAGCATCTTGAGCAAACCTTCTCGCTTCTTTCGTTTTTACCCACCGTTTCGGAATATTTCCAGCACCTTTCACACTTTTCACCCTTTGCCTTTATAACAAACACCTCAACCTTCGTTTCATCATCATAATACCTACTCAAGCTTTCGTCAAGCCTACCAAACTCAAACTGTGAAACTATGCAAATGTCTGCAAGGTCATTTTTATCAAATCCTTGCACAATTTTCTTCATCTCATCATTTTGAATATCCACATAAACACAAGCCTCAAGCGAGTTACCTATGGCTTTTTGAGACCTTGCAAGCTCTAAAGCCTTATCCGTAGCTGATTTTAACTTTCGCAATTCATTCCACTTCTTTATCAACCCTGAGTTTTTGTATTGCTCTTTTAGCGGCACAAATTCTTCCATATGGACACTCTCTTTATTACCGTTCATGTAAGAGTACGCCTCTTCGGCTGTAAAGGAAAGGATCGGTGCCATATAGAAAACAATGACCTTTAAGATCTCATTTAAAGCCGTCTGGGCGGATCTCCTCTTCTTTGAATCCTGACCATCGCAGTAGAGTCTATCCTTTAAAATGTCCAAGTAGAAGGACGAAAGAACCAAGATGCAATAGTTAGTCATGTTTCTGTATATCACATGGAAATCGTAATCCTCATACGCTTTCAGCAGTTTCTCCTTCAATAGCTCAGTTTCAGCCAAGACCCACCTATCGATTTCTTCCATCTCCTCATACGGAATAGCCTTCGATTCATCAAAGTCGTATAGATTGCCAAGTAAAAATCTTATTGTATTTCTGATCTTTCTATAGTTATCCACAAGGCGCTTCATTATCTCATCAGACAACCTAACATCTTCCTTATAGTCCGTTGCCGAGGCCCAGAGCCTCAACAGTTCAGCGCCGTATTTCTTTATCATCTTCTCAGGTTGAATTACGTTTCCAAGGGATTTGCTCATCTTCCTGCCTTTGGAGTCCACAACAAAACCGTGCGTCAAAACAGACTTATATGGCGCCCTGCCACGCGTTCCTATGGACTCAAGCAAAGATGAATGGAACCAACCCCTATGCTGATCGCTGCCCTCCAAATACATATCGGCGGGCCATCTTAAATCTTTCCAGTTGTTGAGGACAATGGCATGGGATACACCTGAGTCAAACCACACATCGAGTATATCCATCTCCTTCTCAAATTCCGTGCTGCCACATTCACAGGTATACCCTTCAGGCAAGAAATATTCAGGCTCATGCTCAAACCACGTATCTGCACCCTCTTTCTCCATCTTTTCGGCAACCCTATCGATTAACTCCTTACTGAACTGCACACGGCCACATTTCTTGCACTTGAATAAAGCTATTGGCACACCCCATGCCCTCTGTCTTGATATACACCAATCGGGCCTTGTCTCCATCATGGAGTAAATCCTATTCCTACCCCACGATGGAATCCACTTCGTTTCATCTATTGCCTTTAAGGCCTTCTGCCTCAGATTGTCCTTATCCACGGATATGAACCACTGCTCGGTGGATCTAAAGATTATGGGGTTCTTGCACCGCCAACAGTGTGGATAAGAGTGAACTATTTTTTCTTCCTTTACAAGCATTTCCTTTTGTTTTAAGATCTCAATCACCTTAGGATTAGCCTCGAATACGTGCATACCGCCAAAGTACTCAACGTCTGGCAAGAAACGACCATCGTCATCGACGGGCGAATAGATGGGCAAGTGGTACTTCATACCAACAATATAGTCCTCCTCACCGTGTCCCGGTGCAGTATGAACCAAGCCCGTACCGGCATCAAGCGTTACATGATCGCCCAAAATAATCCTCGATTCACGGTCATAGAAGGGATGGGCCAAAACCTTACCTTCAAGCTCCCTACCCTTCACAACCTTGATTATCTCGTAATTCTCGATCTCAAACTTCTTCATCAAGCTGTCTACAAGCTTCTCTGCCACTAAATACACGTGTCTTGGCTCTATTTGAACAAAGGCATAATCAAAGTCAGGATTTACGGCAACGGCAAGGTTTGCAGGCAGTGTCCACGGTGTTGTCGTCCAAATGATAGCAGAAACGGCTTTACCCAAAAACTGTCTATCCTCAAGCCCAAGCTCATCTATAAAATCAAACCTCACGTAGATGGATTCGCTCTCATCGTCCTGATACTCAACTTCGGCCATTGCAAGTGCCGTTTTGCATGAATAACACCAGTAAACGGGTTTTTTCTGCTTATAAACAAGCCCCTTT
>WFRG01000034.1 GCA_015486705.1 Hippea sp.
GATTTATAATAACCTACTTATAAAGGTGCGTTTTATATACAATGGTGTTTTTAATACCCGAAAAATAATTTTTATCAAATTTAAAAGTATTAAGGAGAGGTAGGCTTATGAGAAATATTTCTGTTAAAAATCTGATACGTGGAAGTTTTGCATTAATATTGCTTGGATTCATTATAATCGCAGGTTTTACTTTTTCTGTTATGAGCAAGAGCAAAACACAAATAAACAGCGTTTACTATAGAGACCTAACTCAGGTTCGACTATACCACCAAGTAGAAAAAAACTTTAATAAAGGAGAAAAACTACTACTTAAGGCATATATGCTACATAACATAAGCTTGCTCAACCAAGCAAAAGCATACTTTATAAAGATAAATAAGATCATAGAGAGTGATACAAAAAAATACTCATCAATCCTAAGCAGTACTGAAAAATCAAATCTTTATAACTTAAAATCATCTGTAAACAAGCAAGTGAATCTTGCAATAAAGCAAATAGAAAATTCCATATCCACGGGTAAAATTATTCCAGATGAAGTAAATAAAATAGATAAAATGGCCACACCTATAGAAAACCAGATAACTAACCTTACCGACTCAAGGATAGCTACAATCAGGTCAACGATGTATAATTTGAAGTCCGGCCTAAATGCGGCAAATGTGTGGATGGTAATTATATATTTGATTTTAATATGTGTTCTGGTATTTAGTTATCTGATTTTAGCACACTATCTCCTAAATCCACTATTTGATGTTTCTGAGATAGTCAAACAATTTAAACAAGGGAAACTTAATTTAAGGTTCAAGATATATACAAATAACGAAATAGGGAAGCTAAAACAAGACTTAAACGAAATGGCAAAAGAACTTGAAATAATGATTAAAAACATTAAGCAGGCAAGCGATATCATGGTAGAGCATTCAACAAATTTATCTTCTGCTACTGTTGAAATGTCGGCCACAAATGAGCAAACCACAAGGAGTATGGAAGAGGTTGTTCATGCCATAAACGACACAACTCAAGCGGTTGATGGTATAGCAAAATCGGCCGAGGACGTTGCCTTACTGGCTAATACCATTAGTGATGTTAATCAGAAAATTATTAATGATATAGAAGAAAGAGTAAAAAATATGGACATAAATGCGAAATTAGCTGAAGATGCTATGCATCAGATAAATGTGGTGGGAAAGTCTTCTAAAAATATCGGAAATATAGTTGATGTTATTAGCGAGATAGCAGACCAGACAAATCTCTTGGCTTTAAATGCTGCTATTGAAGCCGCCCGTGCAGGTGACGCCGGCAGAGGCTTCGCTGTTGTGGCAGACGAAGTCAGAAAATTAGCAGAAAAAACACAGTCCTCCACTGAGGAGATAAGAAATATGATTGTTCAAATGCAAATAGATGTAGAGAGAGCTATAAAGAAAACCAAAGACACCCAAGACAGTATTTTGGCTGAGTCCGAAGCAATTCAGAAAAATGAGGACAATATAAACGAGGTTGTTGAAAGAACTAATAAAACGATGGAAGAGATAAACTCAACCAGTGCTGCAATAGAAGAAATTTCAGCAACAGTTGCTGAAATAGACTCTCAAGTTCAAGAGGTAACAAATGCAGCTGAGGAAAATGCAAAGGTAGCTGAGAGTGTGTCGAGAGCTTCTGCTGAACTTAAAGATATAGCGCAAGATGTATCTGAGGCAGTAAATAAATTTGAAATATAAAAGACAAGCGTTTGCTCTCTTTTGGACAAGAGAACCATAAACTGTATTAGGTTTTTGGGGCGTTCCTGCTCCACCTGAGGTTCATCAGAACGCTATTAATATTGTAATCAAATTCTGTAGAAAATACCTTATAGCTCATGGATAAATCAAGTTTGACCATGAGACCATCCCTTTCTGCAAGTTTTTCTGGTAGTTTACTAAGTATTCCTTTGATTTTCTCTAAATTATCAGTATTTTCTAACTCAATAAGTATTAAAAAAGCATCGTCAAAAGCATAAGAGATAAATTCAGTATGCATTCCTTCTTCAGTTAACACTTTTTCCAATGATTCTGATAGATTCGAAACAATGGCATCTATTTCTTCAAAAGAATCCTTTAGTGGTGTATAGAGATTGTTCATTTTTAACATAACCATTATAAACGGTTCTTTGTTAAGCATCAACTCCGTAGCTTTGTTTACTATAACTCTTCTCCTTTTGAGACCGGTTCTGAAA
>WFRG01000035.1 GCA_015486705.1 Hippea sp.
ATATTTGAACATCTTTTAGATACGCATCCTTTTTCAGACCACCTGCTTTCATTATCAGGTCTCTAACTCTAAAGTTTTCATTCCAACTTTTGTAAGTTCCAGGTTGCCTAACTTCTCCAAATATGGAGTACGACGGTTCTTGTTCAAACATACTTGCTGGAAAAACATATATAGTATCTTTAGGCATAAGCGCTACATCAAACCTTTTATCTAACAGCTTGTTTAAACTAAAGGGAATAAGTTTAAACCTTCCCGTTTTAGGAACATATCTTTTTATCAGAGCGTACTTAAAGTAAGTGCCCGGCAGCAAATCATTGGTTGATTTTATAAGGTCGCTCAAATTAATTCCTGGATAGTAAGAGTATGTACCTGGATGTAAAACGTTTCCAACCAATTTTATAAAGTTAACTGGTTTAGCTTTAACCGAAAACACCTTTACAAGGTCACCATCTTTAACCTTAAGACTATTCATCTCTTTTGCATTAGAATAGTTTATATCTTCAACAACCTTCAAGGCATGGTTTTTAAACCTAACAACCTGAATCACCTGAGATAGAGCATTTGGAAGCAAACCACCAGCCATTTTTATTGCATCTTTAAGTGTAGAAGGCCTCTTTAGCTCATATATACCTGGTCTTCTAACGTTACCCGCAACTCCAACAAGTGGTCCAACGAGTGGCACGAAAATCACATCATTATTCCTCAAAATCCAATCATGAGACCTATCACCATTCATTAGAACATTGTATATATCCAAAACATCTACTACCCTATTGTGTCTTTTTAATTCTATTTTTCTTAAAGTTCCACGCGTAGTAGGTCCACCGCAAGCCATCAGAGCATCCAATATAGTTGACATAGCTGGCAAGCTGTACAAACCAGGTTTTTTAACCTCCCCCAAAACAAAAACCTGAATTTGATGAAGGCCATTCAATGTTATAGAAACGTTTGTCCCTGTAATTCTTTTAGCTTGCTCTTTCAAAAAACTTTGCATCTTGCTATATGTCATGCCAGAAACCATTAAAGGGCCAATGTTTGGAAAAAATATCTTCCCATCTGCACCAACTTTCAGGTCGTATTGCGCATTTATTCTACCCCACAAAATTACCTGAATTTCATCACCAGGTCCTATAACATAATTCGGAGGGACGGGTTGTACAAACAGAGGCTTATTTGGTTTTTGTTTAAATAATGAATAGCCATAAGGTTTTAAATTTTTCAAAGAGACATTTAGAGCACCTGAGGAATTCTTAAGGTATACACTAAACAAACCGCTATTGTTATCAAATTCATTCCCCAACGATAGTGTTTCATTATCAGTAATATTGTCATTTTCGTTCATGTTAAGTTCAGTATAATTATCGTTATTTTTCATCTGTTGAGCTTTGCGTTTTTTTATCATCTCCAACCCCTTTTGTACTTCCTCAGGAGATAAATTCTGAAATTGCGGGTTATTTTGAATTAACTGCTGTAGCTGCTGTTGGGAAACATTTGCAGGCAGGCTAGACCCACTCACAGACACGCTCTGCCCAAAAGCGGTCAACGACAAGCCTACCATAACCACAAAAAAAGCTTCAAATAGTATGGAAACCAATCTTTTCATACTGATTCCTCCTTTAGCACTTCCTGTCTACTTTTTTTAGCATCTCTAATAAATTCAATAAAGAATATCAAGAAGATACTCAGAATAAGGCTCGTAATAAAAGCTACTATTACAATAAGTTTTCTTTTCGGCTTATACTTGTTAATGGGGATTTGAGGTGAATCTATAACCTTAAAGGCAAAATCCTCACTGGCTTTTGCCATAACCATAATCTCTTCTTGTTTTGCTATCAGGCTGTAAAGTTTTTGTTGTATTGTTGGATCTTGGGTTTTAATAAGCTCATCCTCTAAAATCTTTTTCCTTTTTCTTGCTATGTCTATAGCATCCTTGGTCATTTTATCCTTTAAAGTCGATATTATATCTTCAACTAAATTGGCGGCTATTATTGGGTCAGGATATTCTACAGAAATGGTAATTGTTCCAAGTTTTTTATCCTCACTAACGTCCATCATTTTAGAGAATGCTTTAATAGCTTTTGCCATTCTTATTTCATTTTCGCTAAAAATTTTCTTCTTGGACCCCAAAATGGCCTTTTTTATCTTTTCTACGATGCTTTCATTTTTTATCCATTTTTTGTGCTTACTGTCCCATAGTTTGTAAAGTATAACCGGCAAAAGGTGGTACTTATTTATTGTTTCCTTCTTTAAATCTTTGGATTCCAAAAGAGCCATTATCTCCGCACCATTAGCTGAACTTGGAATATTTATACCGACCAACGAGGCAATGCCCCCATATTGGGATGCCAAGGAACTGACTTCGGCACCTTGTTGGGTAGGTAATATCACGGCACTACTTTTATAGATATTCTTCATAAAAAATGTCGCAATTAATGTTATAATTGTTAAGGAAAGTGTGAGAACCGTAATAAATTTTCTATGACTCCAAATTTTTTCCCAAAGCTCGTATAGATCTATTTCGTCCTCTTCACAAATAGGCATAGACTGCTGATAATAAACATTCGGCCTGACGAGGTCTTGTATAGCTATTTCCTCTTTATTTTTTTCTTCCATAGCCCACTCCCAAACTTACAATTTATGCGATTTTATAGAATTACCCTACCTTTTTCAATGTTTTATCCCACCTTTTTTCACACCTCGTAGGTGTGTAACTTGTCTTCCTGCAGCCCCAACTCCATTATCCTTTACACCTCAATAATCTTATGATATATTACCCCAACACCTTTTATCACACCTCGCAAGTGTGAAATCTGGGAGGTAAAAATGAATGATAAAAGACGAGTTTTTGCAGTTGGAAATTTTTATCATGTTTTTACAAAAAGTATAGCAGGATATCAGATATTCAGGATTGATAACGACTATGAACGAATGATTGAGACAATGCAGTATTATGTTTATGAAAATATACCAATCAGATTTTCGTTTTATAAAAGGCTTAAAGAAGATAAACGTCTGAAAAACGCCTCTGATTTGGATAAGCTTGATAAACTTGTCGATATAGTTGCATACTGCATTATGCCAACCCATATTCATTTGTTGTTAACACCTTTAAAAGAAAATGGCATATCGATATATATGAAAAATCTGCTTAACAGCTATACACGATATGTTAATACAAAAAATAACAGTAAAGGGCCTTTATGGCAGGGAAGATTTAAGGATGTTATGATTGAAAGTGATGAGCAACTTCTTCATTTAACAAGATACATCCATCTAAATCCAACATCGTCTGGCCTCGTTGAAAACCCTGAGGATTGGAAATATTCATCATACAATGAATACATAGGGAGAAGCGACAAACAAGTCTGTAATTTTAAAGAATATATAGATTTAACTCCCGAAAGCTATAAAGAGTTTGTAGAATCAAGAAAAGATGACCAAAAAGAACTAAAACGCCTTATGCACACCTACGAAGTGTGAAGAAATGGGTATTAAAAGGTAAAAAATTTTATTGACTTTATACCGTTCTTATGATAAAAGCTCCCCAAATTCTTAGAAGATTCCAATATTTTGTTCTTTTGGGAGGTGTTGTTATGGTAAAGGTTTTTTCTATCCGTATTCTCGCTTTTTTGTTTGTGGTCTACTTGTTAAACGTTTCTTCTGTCTATGCGGCAAGCTCAAAAACAGCAAAACTTGATATCAACAAAGCAACAGTTGAAGAGCTGACTAGGGTGAAAGGCATAGGGAAATCAAAAGCAGATGCTATAGTAAAGTTTGTGAAAAAGGAACATATTAAAACAATGAATCAGCTTTTAAAAGTTAAAGACATAGGAAAAAAGACCTTGAAAAATATAGAGGAAACGTTTGAGGTAAAAACTGAAAGTGGAAAAACTTTAAAGAAAAAAGAGTAGATAAAATTAAGCTGAAAGATACAATGAGACCAAATTTGCAAGTCAAAAGTTTGGCCCTTTTTTCACACCTACGAAGTGTGAAAAAAGGGGGGCTTAAGTTGACGCATGAGAGCTTTTTGTGTAAATTCTAAAGCATGAGAGAAAAAGTTTATTTAATAGACGGAAGCTCGTTTCTGTATAGGTTCTTTTTTGCAATAAAGGGCTTGTCGTATAAGGGATTTCCCACTGGTGCAATTTACGGCTTTGCCAAGCTTTTGATAGAGATCGAAAATACAAAACCCAAATACGTAGCCATATTCTTCGACACTAAGGCAAAGACGTTTAGGGAAGATATACTCGAAACATACAAAAAGAACAGGCCGAAGATGCCCGATGAACTGTCGGTTCAGATTGAGCCCATAAAAGAGCTTATTGATGCCTTTGGCATAACAAGGATAGAATTGGATGGCTTCGAAGCTGACGATCTGATTGGCACATATGCAGAAAAGCTTAAAAACCAATACGACATAGTCATAGTTGCTTCGGATAAGGACCTGTTCCAGCTTGTTGAAGACAATGTAGTAATCTTCGACCCCACAAAGAAGGTTTATTACGACAAAAACAAAGTTTATGATAAATTGGGTGTTTATCCAGAACAGGTGCCTGATTACCTTGCGCTTGTGGGTGACAGTATAGACAACATACCCGGAGTAAAATCTATTGGTCCAAAAACAGCCGCACAGCTTTTGAATGAGTTTAGATCTATTAACGGAATTTTACAAAATTTAGACAAACTCAAGCCTAAGATCAAAAAGGCATTGGAAGAGGAAAAGAACCTTGAGGACTACATTAGACTCACTACGATAGATAGGAACTCACCCGTTGAAATAGACTTCAAAAGCTTAAAAAAGAAAGAGCCAAACTTTGAGAAAATCAGGGAGATATTCCTAAAATTCGGCTTCAAATCCCTAATGGACTTTTTGCCAAAAGAGA
>WFRG01000036.1 GCA_015486705.1 Hippea sp.
AAATTTCTCTTTAAAACTGGAAGGTTCGGCCTTCGGGGCATCCTCTGGTTTAAGTTTAGCCCTCACAAATAGATAGATACAAGCAAGCACAGTTGCTAATATACCTGGTATAATACCACCCATAAACAAAGCTCCTATGGAAACTCCAGATAAAACGCCATACAGAATAAAGATTATGCTTGGGGGTATCACTATAGACAAAGCACCTGCGAACCCTACTATAGCACCAGCCAAGGCTGCATTATAATTTCTTCTTCTCATCTCGGGAATAGATAACAAACCAACCGTTGCCGTTCCAGCAGTACTTGCACCGGATGCAGCACCAAAAATCATGCCGAAAACTATTGCTGCCATACCAAGCCCGCCTGGAAGGCCACCCAAAAATTTATGTACAACCTCATAAGTATCATTGCCCATACCAGAACGAAATATGACTTCAGCCATCAAAATAAACAAGGGCACGCAGACCAAAAGGAAATTTGTCATCTCGTTGAAACCAGAGAGAGAAATACCATATAACCCTTGCTGCGGGTTAGGCCACCATAAAACTACAGAAGCAACTACACTGACGATTCCAAGCGAAAACGCTACTGGCAAACCCATCATTAACAAAAACAGTAGAGAACCAAAAAGGATTAACAATAACAACCACCACGGCATAACCCAATTTCCTCCTTTTTGAGTTTAGGCTAAATGCAATCGGAAATTTTGCTTTTAAGAGCTTTTATAAATATTGAAATATTTTATAATTCTGAAAATAAACTCTAGGCACAATAGGCCTGCACCTATAACGGTTAGTGACCTTATAGGCCATTGTAGGACTTCTAAGTATGTATCACTCCTAGCTTTTGTTACTATACCATCCATGACGAACAGGACGCTTTCATAGGTAAGAACCGCAGTGAATATGAAACCTAGAAAGCCTAAAAAAATTTCAACAAGAGCTTGAGTTTTTGTAGATAGCTTATTGTAAATTATATCTACCCTAACATGACCGCCGGCAGGTAATGCCCATGCGCCTGAAAAATAGACAACGGCTAATAAGAGATATTCGCTAATCTCCAAACTCCATCTTGTAGGGGAGTCAAAAATATATCTCATTAAAACATCATAGCTTATTATCAACATCATTATTACAACTAACCAACCTGCAATCTCAGCAAGGAGAATATCAAACTTTTGAACCACATTTTGTTTTTCTACAATCCCTTTCTCCTCTACTGCCATACGTAAACCTCCGATAAAGAGGGGGATTAGAGCCCCCCTCTCTTTTAAATTATTGAGAGCTGGTTATTTTTCAGAGTTCTTCAAGAAAGCCTTAAGTAGCTCAACCTCTTTTCTACAACCTGGACTTTCATTCGCATACCACTCCCAAACAGGGGCAATGGCCTCTTTCCACCTCTTTTGTTCTTCTTTTGGTAGCACGTAATAATGACAACCCTTTTGTTTTGTCCAATTAATGAGTTCTTTCTGATATGCTGGCCAATATTCAGTGGAAGCCCATTCAGCCCACTTTCTAGCAGTTTCAACAAAAACTTTTCTCAATTTTTTTGGTAAACTATAAAACTTGTCTTTGTTGATCCATAGCTCGTCACTCCAAACGTACAACTCTGGCTGTGTTACGGCTTTAACGTAATCAATAAGCTTGTAATCCCTTAAACCATAGATTGGAAACACTAAACCATCCAATACTCCCCTTTGAATAGCTGGATAAACCTCTCCTGTAGCCATGGTAACAGGCTCAGCACCAAGTGCCATAACGACTCTAGTTGATAAACCACCCGCTGCTCGTATCTTTTTACCCTTTAAGTCTGATAGTGATTTTACTGGATTCGTTCCTTTCATTAAAACATTTTCACCGCCACATAATACGTTTGTAATCCAATAAGCATTTGCTTTTTTTAAGTATGCCTGCCTTTTAATTTTTGCAAGTTTCCCACTGTTGAAAAATTTCCACGCTTTCTCCCTACCCACGGTCGCTGTAACATATGGCATCCAATCCACATCACCCTCAGGAACCAATCCATGATAATAAGCTGCGCAACTTGCGAGCATGTCTATAGTTCCCATCTTTAAGCCTTCTAAAGCCATTTTTCTCTTAACCAACTGATCCGCAGGATAGAGGATGAATTTTACTTTGTAGCCTAATTTAGCAGCTGCTTTTTCCAACCTGGGTATTAAACCCTGATCTCTAGAAAATTTCGATACGCCCTTATGTGGATTAACAATGGCGAAGTATTGTGGATGCCTAGTATGCCAAGCCATTTGAAAGTTAATAATGTAGGTTTTACCGCCAGCCCAAACACTTGATGGAATTAAAAATAGCATTACTACAAAAGCCACACTTAAAAATTTAAAAAGTCTGCCACGCCACATAAGAACACCTCCTTAATTGTATAGATTCATCTAATATTCTAATCAGCATTTTTTGCAATGTCAAGTTTAATATATTAATATTTAATATCTTGATATCTGATTGTTTGTTAAATTATTAAAGTCAACCAAATTTACCCACATTCTTTGGATGAGATCAAGTATTTTGCGTGATCCACTTATGAGTACTCCCCAAGGAATATCTCTTTGATTTTCTTATAAAAAAGCCATTCCCTACTCTATTAGACCGCATGTCATCGAGTGCTGTCACTATTCTTTTGGGTAAACAAACGTCTCAAAGGATTGAATAAGAGGCAAGGCGCTTATTACCTTAGTTTCGTTATTTTAAACCTTTTTCTTTTGATTAAGTATTGTTTCTGGAGGATACCCAGTATAGATTGGTAGCGTGTAGCTTTGCATAGAGTATTTAACTTATTTTTTAAAATTGGTTTCAAGTGACCTTTGATAGTCTCTCAAAGGCTTTAACTCTCTCGCTGTTGTCAATTTTTGCTCTGCCTATAAGCTTTTTCAATGTTTCAATGGTTTCTTCATAGAGCCTTTTATCGACGGGGAATGGATGGCCGTCTTTTCCGCCGTGGGCAAATGAGAAACGTGCAGGGTCTTTTATCGAGGCTGGTGATGAATATACAAGTTCGCTTACCAAGCTCAAAGCTCTAACAGTTTTTTCGCCTACGCCCCTTGTTCCAAGTAGACTTTCGAAGTCTTTTGGCTTTTGTTCAGAAACCCTAAGTATGTTGTTTATTAACCTTTTGCTTTTCAAATCCTGGGGTAGTATGTAGTGCCGTTTTGGCATTGACAGATTTGCGATATTTTTTAGTTCTTTTTCGATCACATAGGTGTCCTCGTTTAGGAATTCTACAAACGCAAGTTGTGTTTTTGTGCTCTCTTTTGCCGTCAAATCCAATACAAGGTTTTCCTTCTTTGCCGCGCAAATGGCCGCGTGTGGCTCAATTGTAAAACTCTTTGCTTTGTCTTTTAGCCAGTGATAGCGCCTGGCATAGCTATTCTTATCGTTCAAACCCTGTTGAATTACGCACCAGTTGTTGTCCTTTGTAAATATGATAGTGTGGTGATAGAGCGTGTATCCGTCCTGCAAAGCCACGTTGTCTACCTTTGCAACTATCCTACTTGTATACTTTAAGAAGTCTCCGTTTAAGGAGAAACGATTAGCAATTTGGTCTATCTCTTCTGGTGTTTTCAAAGCCTGTTTGCCCTTGCCGCCCGCAATAAAAATACCCAAATCACTCCTTTCGCTTAAGGCTACCTTGAGTGCACCACAAACGGTTGTTGTCAGTCCACTTGAATGCCAGTCAAAACCAAGCACGCAACCAAAAGCCTGAAACCAAAATGGATTGGATAGCTTGTTTAAAAACTCAGATACACCCTGTTCCAAAATAATGAGTTCGACTATCTTTTCGGATAACCTGACCATCTTTTCAAAGAGCCATCTTGGAGCTTTGCCTGTATGAAGGGGCAGATTAGCTATGCCAGTTCGGGACATGCCTTTAAGATCTCCTCTTTTAGCTTTTGCGCGTTTTTAACTGCAAACCCTTCTGTGTCGTTGTTGTAGAACACGAAAACCTCTTTGTCCTTCTTCAGCAGATCTACAATTAACTTTGCATCTTCTTTTATTTCCTCATCTGTGTAAGATCGCGAAAACGGAGCATCGCCTTCGGCGCCGTGTTTTCTTATGTAGTAGAAATCAAACTCCGTTATCGGTTCTATATGAAACGGCCAATCGGCAATACAAAACGTAGCACCAAACTCCTTTAAAATTGAACATGTTTCTTTGTCAAGCCATGTTTGGTTTCTGAACTCAAAGGCGTTTTTTACATTGTACCCTTTAAGCATCTCTAAAAGATTTACAAGTTTGTCTATGTCTTTTTTCAAAGAGGGTGGCAACTGCCACAAAACTACGGCAAGTTTTTCTTTTAAATGCCCAATGGTTTCCATAAATCCTCTAACATCATCCTCTTTTACGTTCAATTTCTTGAGATGTGTTAATCTTCTATTTGCTTTCACAGCGAAAACAAAGTCATCAGGTGTTCTGTTGTACCAACCTTTAAATGTTGTCTCTTTGGGCATTCTGTAGAACGTTACGTTCAATTCTACTGTGTTGAAATGCTCGGCGTAGTACTCCAACATTTTGTACTTTGATAGATCTTCTGGGTAAAAAACACCAAACCAGTGCCTATAACTGTAACCACTTGTACCAATGTAAAGCTTCATGTCACACCACCAAAAACTTTGTAAAATAGGTCTTTTCCAAAGCTCGTTGATAGGGGTTTACCTGGTTTTAATTTAAAGGTCCTCATGCCTTTATTGTCCACTTCAACCACCAGATAGTTTACACCTTGCTTTTCCAAAAAAGCTTTAGCCAAGG
>WFRG01000037.1 GCA_015486705.1 Hippea sp.
ACACCACCAACATCGAGGTTGTCTATGGCGTATTGGATCTTCCTTATGTCATTTGTGTAGATACCGGCCTGTAAGCCGTAGTCTGAATCATTAACATGCTGTATTGCCCCTTCAAATGTATTGTATTCAACAATGGATACAATGGGTGCAAAGACCTCCATACACATGACACGCATGTCCTTTGTTGTGTTTCTCAAAACAGTGGGTCTTAGGACCCTACCTTCCCTTGTTCCACCCGTAACAAGCTGAGCACCCTGATTTATAGCTTCTTTAATCCACTCCTCAGCCCTCTTTGCCTCATTCTCATCTATCATAGGACCCAAATCCGTATCCTTCTCAACTGGATTTCCCACCTTTAGTTTCTCTGTAGCTTTGGCAAACTTCTCTGTGAACTCATCTGCAATGTCCTTGTGTACATAAATCCTCTGTAGGGATATACACACCTGACCTGAGTTTGCAAAGGCACTGTCCACACACCTTGGTATAGCCTTGTCAATATCAGCATCCTTCTCAATTATTGTCGCAGAGTTGTTTCCAAGCTCAAGGGTAACCCTTTTGATACCTGCAAGCCGTGTTATTCTATCACCCACTTTGGCAGAGCCTGTGAATGTGATCTTTCTTACTCTGTAATCCTTGACTATTGCCTCTCCAACTTCCCCTCCAGGACCAATTACAACGTTGAAGGCACCCTTAGGCAGTCCTGCTTCCTCTAAGATTTCAGCCAAAATGAGTGCTGTTATGGGCGTTGTTGATGCTGGCTTCAATACAACCGTATTACCACTTGCAATGGCAGGCGCTACCTTGTGGGCTACCAAATTCAACGGAAAGTTAAACGGTGTTATGGCTCCTATTACACCCATTGGCACTCTGATGTAATATCCAACCCTACCAACACCACCCATGCTTGCATCCATAGGCACGGTTTCACCGTGTATCCGTTTTGCCTCCTCCGATGCGAATTTGAACGTCTCGTATCCCCTGTTTGCCTCACCAATGGAATACTTCCATGCCTTTCCCGCTTCTCTGCAGATCATTGTTGCTATCTCTTCTGATCTTTCTCTGATTAAATTAGCAGCCTTTTCTAAGATTTCAGATCTCTTGTATGCTGGCATACTTTTCATCTCTTTAAAGGCCTTTTGTGCCGCAGTGATGGCTTTATCTACATCCTTTTCACTTGCCTTTGGAACAACACCTATGGTCTCACCTGTGTACTTATCGATAACATTGATACTCTGACCTGTTTCAACCCATTCCCCACCAATGTAGGTCTTGTAGTGTTTCATGGTGGCACCTCCTTTGATTTTTCTAAAAATGTTATTCTTTATTTTCATTATGTCAAAAAATTTAATATTTCCAAACAAACCACTATTTTTATGTCCACTATTAAGTTGGAACACCCTAATGCATTGCAATTTTTGAGAAAATTTGACACAGTAGCATTAATTTTTTATAATTATTGTCGAAAATTACTTAAATAAAGGAGTTTATTATGCCCACAAGAAGAGAAGAAGATTTGCTGGGTTTTAAGGATGTTGACGAAAATGCATATTATGGTATACAAACCCTCAGAGCCAAAGAAAACTTCCATATAACAGGCATACCCATTTCTCACTTTCCTGAATTTATAAAATCTTTTGCACAAGTGAAAAAGGCAACGGGTTTAGCCAACAATGAGCTGGGTTTATTGGATAATAAGAAAAAGGATGCCATCTGCAAGGCGTGCGATGAAATCATCGAAGGTAAGCACTTAGAACACTTTGTTGTTGATGTCATTCAGGGTGGTGCTGGAACATCCACTAATATGAATGTAAATGAGGTTATAACAAATAGGGCTTTAGAGATTTTGGGACATAAAAGGGGTGAGTATGACTATCTGCATCCCAACAACGATGTAAACAAATCCCAGTCAACAAACGACTCCTATCCTACAGCCATAAGAATGACTTTATATGAAATGACTTTCAAGCTAATAGACGCAATGGAGGTTTTAAAAAATAGTTTTTTGGAAAAATCAAAGGAGTTTGAATCCGT
>WFRG01000038.1 GCA_015486705.1 Hippea sp.
GTACAGTGTTTTATACTCTATTGAATTTATTTTTAAAAAACATTCCACTTTTATTGGTTGCATTAAAAATTTTTTTTCTATCTCTATAGTGGGCATGTCTCCTCCTCTCTAAATAAACGCTGAAACATTTGTTTTATCCTTTTTTCTAAAGTCCCCTTTGTATTCCTCGTCAAGCAAATCGTAAATCCTCTCCATAATAATATCCGTTGCCTTCTCAAAGATGTCCTGTAGCTTTTTAGATTGAGGTGTAAATGGAACAAAATTTTCCTTTATGTCAAACTCTTCTGATAGTTTTTTGAACTCTATCGGCTCGCCAACCCTATATATAATGGTTTTGTTACTTTTTGGAAATGGTAAGTTTCCAGCATAAGCCTTATCTGAACCATTGCAACCCACAGGTACAACAGGAACATCCAAAGCCAAAGCCACTTGAGCTAAGCCAGGTTTACCTTTAGTTAAATTTTTTGACCTCCTGCCTTCTGGAAACACCAATAGGTTGAGCTTTTTATTAAGAATTGCGTCCCTATTTAATTCCAACACCTTTTTCATCATGTCTACATGTGTTTTTTTTATGTATTCCCTGTAATTTCCGTATTTTTCAGGGTTATATTCACCGTGAGCTTTTTTTACAAATTCGTATAACTTTCTGTCTAATTTTTCTAAATCTTCTTCATTCTTTTCGCCCTTTACATAATCTAGAAGGTACTTTAAAGCTTCGTCATTTAAGGCTTTTTTGCTTCCGAAGGTTGTTACAAAATCTTTCACAACAAGATAACCTTTTGACGGAACGGGTATTGTTCCACTGAGCCTCATAAAAGAAGCTATGAATTTATTTTCAAAGTATTTTCCTTTGACCCACACCGTAATGTAGGGATGTTTTTTTAAGCCTTTTTGGTGGAGTTGCCATAGTTTAAACATAAATGGCCAGTAGTTGTATCTATCAGTGTGATTCATAGCAAAAATGACAGGGTAGTCTGGAATATTGTTTAATCCTTCAATCTCTATTTTTAACTTTTTAAATTTGTATAGTGGCTTTAGAAAGTATTTTCCAATTAAAATTTGAATATCTGGTTCTTCTTTTATGTATGCATTTTCTAAAAACTTATAGAGTTCTATAGTCATACCAGCTTAAACCTATAAATTAGGTCAGTTTTGGGTTCAACAAACCTTTTTTCCCTTATAAAAACATTATTTTCTTTATCTATCAATAAAACGGTGGAAGAAACGGTTCCATAACCTTCAAAGTCCACAAATATGGGAGACAATTTAATCTCTAAATCTTTGCCGACGCCTGTATCTGGCAGCATTTCCAATGGAAACGTTTCCCTATCCGATAGTGCCTTGAACAGCTCGTTTATATTTATAGATGCTTTTGATATAGCTTTGGAAAATAAACTTTTTAACTTTCTAACTTTTGGCCACTCCTCGTCAAATAGACCATTGCTCAAACCGTGTATTCCGTCTTCTATTGCTTTGATTTCTTTTGTGATGCTTGATAAATAATAAAGATTTTCTAAATTTTCGCTAACAATTAGGTTGAATGGGTTGTATTCTTCTGTTTCTGTTTTGAGTTTTTCTAAAAATTCTAAGACCCCTTCGTTCGAGTTTAAAAATTCTTTAATAATAAACCCTCTGCTTTTCTTTTTTTTGTCAAATGCTTTTGGGTCTCTAAAGTTTGTTAAATATGCCATACGCCCTTTTCTTGTGATACCAAACCAGCTTCCACCTTCTTTTTCGTCTTTTCCCGCGAGTATATTGTTATTTAACCAATGTATAGGTTCAGACTCCCTATTTTTGCTTTCGTCCCTATTAAAAATCATTATCAGTTTGTATTTTGAGTGTTTATTTAAGGCAAAAACAGTCAAACACATGTTTAATTTTAACCATTTAAACATCGATAGTCAAATTTAGGCTTTGACATGTTTATTGCAGTGAGTAAAATTTTAGAAATTGATGAGGGGGCGAGTATGAAGAAGATTTTTGCCTATGTAATGCTTATTTTATTTGTTTTTAGTATTCAATCGTGGGCGAAAGAGAAAATCGTTGTGTTTCATGCAGGAAGCTTATCCGTTCCTTTTGAAAGGATCAGTAAACTATTTGAAAAGAAATATCCCCAGTACGTTGTTGTGAGAGAGGCGAGTGGTTCGAGGATGGCTGCAAGAAAAATTGCCGATTTACATCTGCCTTGTGATGTTATGGGTTCTGCTGATTATACAGTGATAAACAATTTGCTTATAAAAACGAGAAATGCCAAATTCAACGCGCTCTTTGCCACAAATGAAATGGCCATCGTTTACACGGATAAATCAAGGTATGCAAATGTTATAAACTCGAAGAATTGGCCTTACATTTTGTTAAAAAAGGGTGTTGTTGTGGGTCATTCAAACCCAAACGACGATCCATGTGGATACAGGGCTATGTTAGTTACCAAATTAGCTGAAAAGTACTATCACGTGAAGAACTTTTTTAAAAAACTGTTTGGTTACCCAGATTACTATAAACCTGGCTTTGAGAAAAAGGGTAAAGTGGTTGTAAGGCCGAAGGAGACGGACTTACTTGCCCTTTTGAGAATGCACTATGTAGACTACATCTTTTTATACAAGTCTGTGGCCATACAACATCATTTGAAATACATTCAATTGCCGCAAGAGGTTTCATTGGGGTCGTTTAAATATAAAAAGCTGTATTCTACTGTGTCGTTTAAGGTTACAGGTAAAAAACCCGGTACGTTTATTACAAAAAGAGGACAGCCGATGATTTATGGCATAACAATACCCCAAAACGCCAATTCACCGGTAGACAAAAAAGGGGCTGTATTGTTTGTAAAATTCGTGCTTTCAAAGGATGGGCAGAGAATCATGAAAGAGTGTGGTCAGGGTGTTATTAATCCGCCAAAAATCATTGGCGATGCTTCCATACTTGAATCTGCCAAATGAGCTATTTTAAAATCGAGGATTTATACGTAAAAAGGGGCGATTTTGAGCTAAAAAATGTGAGTTTTGAGCTCGAAAAGGGAGATTTTCTTTCAATTTTGGGAAAAACGGGCAGTGGAAAGACGCTCCTTTTGGAAAGCATTGCTGGAATTTACAAGCATAAGGGAAAAGTGTTTTTGGATGGTGTTGATATAACGAACGTTCCTTTGGAAAAGAGGAGTATTGGACTTGTGTATCAAGATTTTATGCTGTTCGACCATCTCACGGTTAAGCAAAATTTGTTGTATTCGAAGAATAAAGACGAGAATTTATACAAAGACATTGTGGATATATTCGGTCTTGAAAAACTACTGAATCGGAAACCGAAGGGTTTGTCAGGTGGCGAAAAGCAGAAGGTAGCTATTGCACGTGCTCTGATCAGTAAACCGAAGCTGCTGCTTTTGGACGAGCCACTTTCTTCCATTGATTTTAGTTTTCGCTATATTTTTATCGAATTTTTAAAGGAAGTGCATGAGAGATTTGATTTGACAACAATCTACGTTACACACAACTTGAAGGAAGCCTTGAGCTTGTCCAATAAATGCGGTGTTTTGATAGATGGTGAGCTTGTGCAGTTTGGACATACCAAAGATGTTTTTGAGAGACCAAGCTCCAAATCTGTAGCTGAGTTTTTGGGTTTTAAAAACACACTGCCTTGCGAGTTGATAGGCTTAAGGGATTGCTATTTTTCCATATCACCTTACGAGATTAACCTTGAAGGCAAAGGAGACTTTAAAATCAAAGCAAGGGTGATTTCTGTAAGCCCAAAGGAGAATGCCAATTTAGTAAAGATGGAAGTGAAAAATGGTGTAATTTATGCTTATTCACATAAGGCGCTAAAAGGGGATGTGTTGATCGGTTTTGATAAATCGAAAGTGGTGTTTTTTAAAGAATGAAGCTGAAAGTAGTATTTGCCATTTTCTCCATTTTGCTCTTGTTGTTTCTAACCATACCTGTATTTCGTATTTTAACGTCTCTATCCATTAGTCAATATTTGCAGTCATTGAAAGATGGCTCTATTGTTTCGTCAATTTTGCTTTCATTGAAGGTATCCATGTATGCGACGGTTTTGGTTATTCTAACTGGTGTTCCTTTGGCTTATGTTTTGGCAAGGGTGGATTTTCCCTTAAAAGGGGTTGTAGAGGGTTTGATAGATATACCTGTTATGATACCCCATGTTGCGGCTGGTATTGCATTACTGATGGTGTTTGAGGCAAACGGCTTTTTTGGTGAGTTTTTCAAGAGCGTTGGTGTTACCTTTTTGGATACGCAGTATGGAATTTTAATCGCTATGATGTTTGTTTCTGCTCCATTTCTTATAAATTCGGCCAAAGAGGGTTTTAAAAAGGTTGATCAAAGGTTGGAGTTTGTGTCGAGGAGCTTAGGTGCAGACCCCCTTGAGACGTTTTTTAGAATTACGTTGCCGCTTGCACGGAAAGATATAATTAACGGCGCACTGATGATGTGGGGACGGGGAATTGGAGAGTTTGGAGCCGTTGTCATAATAGCCTACCACCCTATGACAGCCCCTGTTATGATCTACGATAGGTTTAACTCCTTTGGCTTGAATTACGCCCTGCCCGTCACTGCATTGATGATTTTGGTATCGATTTTGATATTCATTGTTATCAGGATAATAAACAACATTCTGAAATGATTTACAAAAACAGAAAATTTGATTTGAAAGGGGGTTTCAGTGTATCGAACAAAGAGATAGAGTTTAGAAATTGCGAGTTTTTGGGTGAGAGAGGTTTTGAGGTAGTTAACTCTTCGATTAGATTTTGTAATTGTATTTTTAGCAAATTTGACGTTGATATTTTAGAGTGTGAAAATTCGATCTGTTCTTTTGAAAGTTGTAGGTTTTTAGAAAACGGTTCCGATGGCTTGTTTATTAGCTTGTTATCCTTTGATAATTCAAATATTAGCATTGAGAAGTGCGAGTTTATAAATAATATCTCTCCAGTTTTAGAGGCAAAAGGGTCAAATGTAAATATTGAAAATAGTCTATTTTTGAACAATAGGGGCTATGCTATATTTTCTTCTAATTGCAATTTAAATTTAAGACTGTGCAAATTTGAGGATAATGGCTCCTTTGAATTAGAGGCAAACCAGATTACTCTTGAGTCCACAAAAGCAAGGATTTTAGAGACGAAGATTTATGGGCGTAAGAGTGGTGTGGCTATTTTTATGAGGGGAGCATCAGATGTGGAAGTTGTGGATTGTGAGTTTAAAGCTAATCTGGGTGGCGTTTATGTTGAAGATGTTTCAAGTTTAACAATGAAACGGTCTGAACTGGTAGATAATAGGGATAACGGAGATGAATTTTTGCAGGTTTTTTTAAATGAGTCAAAGGCGTATTTGGAATCCACCCGGATTGTTGGTGGTAACTGCGGCCTGTATTGCCAAAAGGGTAGCAGTGCGCACCTTAAAGATTGTGTCGTGTCTAATAACGATAAAGGTTTGTGTTTGTTTGAATTTTCCGAAGTTATGTTGGATAATTGTGAAATTAAGGATAATGTTAGAGAGCCTCAAATCTACTGTGAGGAATCAAAGTTAAAATTCAAGGATAGCAAAGTGTTTTCAAAGTCTGGCGTTCTCATTGAATTAATGAATCCTGTTGATTTTGATTTCGGTAATTCTGAAATTGATAAAGACAGGATAAAGCTTGACACGTAATTGATGCTTATTTAAACTTCTAAGAACTCCGAGCTAAAAGGCCTAAGGCGCCCGCTATGGCTTTTTAGCCGATAGGGTATGGATGGAAACGTCCATGCCTCCCGTGTTTGGAAAGGAGGACTTTTACGTGTCTTTTTATTTTTTTCTTAATTTAGATCATAATCCATAATCTTGGAGGTGTTTCATGAGAAAAATTTTTGCTTTATTTATCTCTTTTGTTTTTATTTTCTTGGCCCTTAAGACTAACGCATTTACGCTTTATTGGTTTACCGGTGCAGGAATAAGGAAACCCGCTTTAGAGATAGCCCATCTTTACAATAGCATCCATAAAAACAAGGTTGTGGTTATAAGTGGCGGTTCTGGAGCGGTTTTAAATGAGATGTTGCAATCAAAAAAAGGCGATATCTATACGCTTGTGGATGCTGTTTTTTTAGAAAGGGCAATAAAACACGGTATCGTATTAAAATATAGAAAGATCCTTAAATTAACGCCTATCTTTGCAATCAACCCAAAAGATAGGGGTAAGATAAAGTCCATTTATGACCTTGCGAA
>WFRG01000039.1 GCA_015486705.1 Hippea sp.
AGCTAGGAAGACACACATGAACAAGAAATAACCAGCATTTCCAACTAAGAAAAATATGGAAATGCCACGCCTGACGTCTTCATTGACAGCTCATGGATTGAAATACAATCCACAACCTGCCAACAAAGCCTTGGATGCGTATTCAGGGGTTAACCGCCCCCTCTTTCAGATTTATACCGCCCACCGAATCAGATTTTAAGCGCCCACCATTTCAGAATCTATCCGCCCACTTTTAGGTTAGAATCTGAAATAGGGGGCGGTATAAATCTGAATCAAATAAAAAGCTGAGTGACAACGGATTTAGACATCTGTTATCAATGTTCTTAAATGGAGGTTGATAATTATGTCTAGAAAGTTGACAACGATGAGAAAAGTTAAAGAAGTTTATCGCTTATATTTTGAAATGGGATTAAGTTCCAGAAAAATTGCTGCAGCCCTAAAGATAGGCAGAACTACAGTTAGAGATTATATTAGTCGTGCAGAAAAAGCAGACTTAACAACAGAAGAGATTAAGTTTTTCTCTGAGGAAGAACTAGAAGCAGCTTTGTTTAGACTACCTGCTAAGCAAAGTAATTATCCGAAGCCTGAGTGGCAAAACATTCACCTAGAACACAAAACCAAAGGAGTTAGTCTGCAAGTTTTGTGGGAAGAATACCTTGAGGTTCACCCTGATGGATATTGTTATGGACACTTTTGCGAGCTATATAAAAATTATCACAAAACACTTAATGTAAGCATGAGACAGCTTCACAAAGCCGGTGATAAAATGTTCGTAGATTATTGTGGCGATACAGTTGGTATCATAGATAAGAGCACTGGAGAAGAAAAGAAAGCTCAGATATTTGTTGCAGTCCTTGGAGCAAGTAATTATCTATTTGCTGAAGCCAGTTGGAGTCAATCCTCAGAAGATTGGATAAATTCACATGTGCACGCCTTAGAGTTTTTTGGAGGTGTTCCAAAAGCTATTGTTCCTGATAATTTGAAGAGCGGAGTTACCAAGGCCAATTTTTATGATCCAGATATTAATGTTTCATATTTAGAGTTTGCAAAATATTATTCAACAGCAATTTTACCTGCACGAGTCAGAAAGCCTAAAGATAAATCAAAAGCAGAAGGTGGTGTTCAATATGTACAAAACTGGTTGCTAGCTAAGCTACGAAATTTAAGATTTTTTACTCTGTCTAGTTTGAATAAAAAAATACGCGAACTTCTTATTGAGCTAAATAAACGTCCATTTAAAAAATTACCAGGATGTCGATATTCAATGTTTAAAGATATTGAGGAAGGTACATTGCAAGAACTCCCTGCAAAAAAATATGAATACGCAGACTGGAAACATGCCAAGGTAAATATTGATTATCATGTTGAATACAAAAAGTTTTTCTACAGTGTACCCTGGCAAAATGCACGAGCAAAAGTGCTTATTAGAGCAACTTTAGATACTATTGAAATGTTCATAAATGACCAAAGAATAGCATCTCATATACGCAATTACCAAGGAGACCGATACAGCACATTGTCAGAACACATGCCACCTAATCATAAGTTTGTAAAATGGTCACCTGATAGACTAATTGATGATGGTGCCAAAATAGGAGCACCAGTCAAAGAGGTAATTAAAAATATAATCAATTCTAGAAAGCATCCCGAACAAGGTTTCAGATCTGCATTGGGTGTCTTGAGATTAGCCAACAAAGCAGGAAACAAACGTCTTGTAGATGCTTGTATTGTTGCTATCAGATTAAACTCTCTTAGATATAAGACAGTTCAGAGGATCTTAGAAAATGGACAGGATAAAAAAGCAAACACTGAAATCTTAGAAGATAAAATTTTACCTGAACATACAAATATAAGAGGTGAAAATTACTTCAAGGAGAATTAAAATTATGCTCATACAACAAACAATTAAAACACTGGAAGAATTACATTTATATGAAATGTCAAAAGCTATTCAAGAGCAACAGAACAACTCTGAATATGAAGAGTTGGACTTTTATGAGCGCCTAGGATTTATTGCTGACAGAGAATTAATTGCTAAGCAAAACCGGCTCTTAAAAACTAGGCTCAGAAAAGCAAAATTAAGACAACAAGCAGTCTTTGAAGATATCGACTTTAAAGCATCTAGGGGGCTCAATAAAAGTCTAGTATTAGAATTGGGAACAGGCAAATGGGTAAAAGATCATGAAAATATTTTAATCACTGGACCCACTGGAGTAGGCAAAACATATTTAGGCTGTGCCATTGCACAGAAGGCTTGTCGTGATGGATTTTCAGTCATGTATTATCGCTTAGGCAAACTCATCTATGAACTTACCCTGAACAGAGGCGAAGGTGTCTATTTAAAAACGTTAAAGAAAATTGCAAAAGTAGATATTCTTGTCCTTGATGACTGGGGTCTCGAAATGCTCAATAAAGAACAAAGATACGATCTCTTAGAAATATTAGAAGATAGACATGGGATAAAATCTACTCTGATAACAAGCCAACTGCCCATAGATGCATGGCACTCTTTCATAGGAGACCCGACTATAGCAGACGCAATTATGGATAGGTTAATTCACAGTGCACATATTATCAACTTGAAAGGAGAATCAATGAGAAAAAACAAAATTAAAAAAAAGCATTAATTCGCCCACCTATGATATAATAATTAAGAACCGTCGCTTCGCTCCGAAAGGTGGGCGCTTAAAATCTGAAACGGTGGGCGGATTTTCCTGAATACGCAATACGGCCAGCTTTTCACTATTATTCATAATTTGCAATGTAAATAATGATTTATCGTTTAACCAAATCGTGTACCCCATCGGTTGTTTTTTTGTTGTTGCTATGCAAAGTTTTCTGCAAACGTAGTATTTTTATTCGAATATTCTTGCCATAAATAAAA
>WFRG01000040.1 GCA_015486705.1 Hippea sp.
AGGTTGGAGGGAAAAAATGAATGTAAATTTTAAAAATATTCACCTAAATTTAAAATATCTGCTATTAGACTACACAGGAACATTGTCAGAACATGGAAAATTGATAGACTGCGTAAAGGAAAAACTGTTGATTTTATCAAGTAACTTAGAGAAGATTGTTGTTCTTACTGCAGACACGTTTGGTACAGCCCACAACGAATTAAAAAACTTGCCTGTTGAAGTGAAAATTTTAGAACATCCAACATCTAAAGGCAAACTCGAAGTTGTAGACAAACTCGGGCCTGAATATTGTGCATCTATAGGAAACGGAAACAACGATATTGATATGCTCAAAACAACCAAACTTTCTATTGCCGTAATAAACAAAGATGGATGCAACGCCAAATTGATAAAATATGCAGATTTGATTTTTAAATCCATTTGCGATGCATTAGATTCATTAATTGACACAAGAATTATTATTTCTCTATTGAGAGAATAGTATTTGTTTAACATTTAAAGAACAAAAAAGGAGGAAGAAAAATGGATGTAAGGGTTACTGTTCTTGCAGAAAACAGTGTTGTTGTGCCTTTTAATGTAATTGGTGAGCATGGATTCTCGGCTTTTGTTGAAACACCGGATTTTAACTTTCTCTTTGATACAGGACAAGGGAAAGCTCTTGTTAACAATGCATTAGCTTTAAAAAAGGATCTGTCGTCAATCAAATTTCTCTATCTCTCACACGGGCACTACGACCATACAGGAGGAATGGAAAACTTACTGAAAATAAAATCACCTTTGACTGTATACACGCACAAAGATGCATTTTTAAAGAGGTACTGGTCTAAAAACAACGTCAAAATATATGTAGGCATACCGTTTAGTAAAGCGTATCTTGAAAGCTTGGGTGCGAATTTTGTGTACGAGAAAGAGTTTAGAGAAATTGAGAAAGGCATATATTCGAGTGGCGAGGTTGAAAGAAAAACGAGATTTGAAAAGATAGATGAGGAAATGAAAGTGGAAAACGAAAACGGTGAACTTGTGCAAGACCAAATATGGGACGACTTTTCCTTGGCGATAGACACATCGAAGGGGTTGGTTGTTATTCTGGGATGCGCTCACTCAGGCATTGTCAATATCCTTAATCACTTTATCAACAAAACAGGCAAAAAAGAGATCTACGCGGTCATAGGAGGAACACACTTGGGCTTTGCAACGGACGAACAAATCAATGCTACGCTTGAGGTTATTGACAAATACAACATCCAAAAATTGGGCGCTTCACACTGCACGGGATTGGAGGTTGGAGCGAAATTGTACAACAAGCTAAAGGATAGGTTCTTCTTTGCTGGCGTTGGTAGTGTGTTAGAGGTGTAAAATGGATCTTCAAATCAAAAACGCGTTTGTTGTTGACTTCGATAGTCTCACATTCAAAAAACTAAACGTGGGCATAAAAGACGGTGTTATCGTAAGTTTAAGTCAAAACGAAATACAGGCAAAGGAAAACTTAGATGGCGAAGGATTGTACCTTTCACCGGGGCTTATTGATTGCCACTGTCACATAGAAAGCACGCATCTCACACCAAACGGCTTTGCCAATACTGTTTCACGTTTTGGAACACTATACGCCGTTGCGGATTGCCACGAGATTGCAAATGTGGCAGGTATCGACGGCTTAAACTATTTCATGGACGAAGCAAAAAACAGTCCGATAAACATTTTCTTCGCAATACCCTCATGCGTACCGGCAACACCATTTGCCACAAGTGGCGGAAAGATAGACGTTGACGATGTGAAAAAACTGATAAAAAGCGAGCTGGTTCTATCTTTAGGGGAATTGATGAACGTGATGGGTGTTGTGAACGGGGAGCAAAGGTTTTTGGAGATGATTAAGATTACAAGAGAGGCAGGCAAAAGGGTCAACGGGCATGCTCCCCATCTTGATCTTGAGGTGTTGAGAAAATACAAAGAAAAGGGCGTTGAAGACGACCACGAAAGTTACGGTTACGATGAAATAAAACAGAAATTGGAATTGGGCTTCTTTGTTTTCTTAAGGGAAGGCAGCACAGAAATCACAGACGATCAGGCTTACAAAATCATAAAAGAATACCCAAACAGAGTGGCATTCTGCACGGATGACAAAACGGTTGGCGATATATTGAGAACAGGCCATATAAATTACAATATCAAAAAGGCCATTAAAAACGGCGTAGACCCTGCTTTGGCCTTGAAAGTTGCATCGTTCAATGGGCTAAAGTACTATGGTCTTGACAAATACAGTGAAATCAAGGTGGGCAACGTTGCAAATCTGGTACTATTCGATAAGGAGTTCAACGCAAAAACTGTGATTGTTAACGGTAAAACACTAAAGGAACAAAAGATTATAAGCGTAGAAACACCCGATTTCTTGAAAAATTCAATACACGTCAAAACACCATTTTCTATACCAAAGGTAAAAAACAAAAATATTGCAATAAAGGTCAATGACGGATCTCTGATTACAGACAAACTCACAGTAGAGCCATTTGAAGGCGAATACGACACAGAAAGGGACTTATTGAAATTAGTTGTAATCGAGCGATACGGTCATGGATTTAGCTCAGTATGCTTAATAAACGGTTTCGGTTTAAAAAAAGGCGCGTTAGCATCGTCTTTGGCACACGACTGTCACAACATCGTTGCCGTAGGAACAAGTGATAAATACTTAACTAAATCCATTGAGAAAATTATAGAAATGCAAGGAGGCCAAGTGGCATACGATGGTAAAAATTTCACCGTTTTGCCTTTGGAAATTGGCGGTATAGTAACAAGAGAGGAGCCGCAAAAGGTGGCAAAAATGGTAGAAAATTTAAAACTCGCAGCGCACAAATTGGGTTGCCCTCCCAAAAGTCCGTTCGATATGCTCTCATTCATGGCGCTTGAGGTTATACCACACCTAAAATTAACGGACAGGGGCCTATTTGACGTTGACAAATTCGCATACGTAGGTGATGAAAATGAACTACCCAAGGGAAGATAGTATAATTCTTTTGTACGATAAAGAAAAGGGTAAAAAACACATAATCAACCTAAAAGACATTCAGGATTCCTACTCCACGTCCAACGGCATGATAAAGAAAGAGGCCATAATGCAAACCGAGTTTGGAAAAACGATTAAAACCCATCTGGATTACGAGTACGTACTATTTCCCGCGACTCTAAACGACTTCATAATGAAGAAACTGACAAGACTTACGCAAATTGTTTATCCAAAGGATGCGGCTTACATTGCGTTCAGACTCGAT
Organism: Hippea sp.; assembly: GCA_015486705.1. The sequence goes on from WFRG01000040.1 coordinate 3,264, forward strand.
ATAAAGCCAGGGGATACGGTTTTAGAAAGCGGCATAGGCAGTGGGGCAATGAGCGCCGTTTTTGCTCAAATATTGGGAGAAAACGGCAAGTTGATAAGCTATGAAAAGAGGGAAGAATTCATAAAAAATGCATTAAAGAACCTGAGGCGTTTTAATTTGGACAGGGTTGTTGAGGTTAAACACAAGAACATTGAAGATAGCTTTGATGAAAAGGATGTTGACGCTGTATTCATAGACGTTAAAGAGCCTTGGCTCTATCTGGACAAAGCAATAGAACCATTAAAATGCGGTAAAATGATTGGCGTGCTTGTACCTACGGTCAATCAGGTATCACTTGTACTTAAAGCATTTGAAAATCTGCCCGTTTTGGATATTGATGTAAGTGAGATATTGCACCGATTTTGGAAAACGAACCCCGAAAGGCTGAGACCACTCGACGTTATGTCTGCCCACACGGCTTTTTTAATATTCGCACGGAGGGTTTGTCTGTAATGACCCAATACGTTATTATGGGCATTCGGAAATAAAAAAATGAAGAAACTCAACCTATCGGCTTTGGCAATAATTTTTATATTTGTAAGCTCAATAGTACTAACGCTAATCATATGTTCCGTTTGGGGCATATTCTTGAACAATTTGTCAAATGACATGCCGCAATTTTTCAACAAGGAAATACACATAAAAAGAGAAATGAGAATGGAAAAAGAACAGGTACAAGACGCCATAAGCCTAATAAATTCAATAAAAGAGAATTCATACAAAGAGTTAAAAAACACATTAAAAGATAGAGACATTGTGGCTTGGAAGCTCGCTTATTCCATATACAAAAAATACAAAGGCAAACTTACAAACCAAGAAATAAAACAGAGAATTTTGGATGCACTCAGCTATCAAGTTCTTGATAAAGGCAAAGGATATTATTTCATTGTCACATTAAACGGCTTTGAAATTTTAGGGCCCCAGAAAAATCTTATTGGCAAAAACCTTCTAAAAAGTAACAAATTTTCAAAATCCATAAAACAAGAAATTGATGTTGTAAAAAAATATGGCGAAGGTTTCGTTTACGGGGAAGTTTTGCACAAAGGAAAACACGAAAAACGAATGGCTTACGTTAAACTATTCAAACCGTTCAACTGGTACATAGGCTCAGGAAAACTCATCACCATGTCCAAAGAAGAAACAAAATTAAAAGCATTGGATAGTCTATCTTCAAGCTTTACGCACTTTAAAAATCCAAATCTTTTTATCATACAGATAAATCCTTTAAACAAAGCGTGTTTAGGGAAAGTAATTTTTTATACAGATCTAGCTTTCAACGGCCATTCATGTATAGGGCTCAACTCTAAATTTATCACTGATATGAATGGCAAACCGTGCGCAAAGAAATGTTTTTATAAATTAAAGAAGAACGGGGAGCTACTTACTCCTTTAATTTGGGTAGCAAGAAAAAAAGGAACAAGAAAAAGAATTGTATATTTAAAGCTTTATAAGCCTTACAACTGGGTAGTAGGCTCTGGGGCTCCTCAAAATTTTGAAAGCATCTTCCCCAATTTCGGCAATTACTTAAAGGAAAGATTTTTAAGATATGCAACCACTATATCACTAATATCTCTCTTAGCGTCCATAACTATCGGATTATTGTTGTGGTTTCTATTCTTCACCAAACTTCTATACAAACCTCTCGAGAAGGATATCCATATCATAAAAGACTTTTTCTCAAGCTACCCAAAAGCAAAAAGAATAGATGTAGAGAACATAAAGATTTTAGAAATACACGACATATCAGTTTCAATAAACGGACTTTTAGAATCCATAGAAAACAAAAATTCAGAAATAAAAGCACTGTTGGATAAATACTCATCCCTCGCAAAAAATATACCAGATACACTTATAATTTTCTCAGAAGAAAATGGTAAATTCATTCTTGAAGATACGAATAAAAAATACACAGACATGCTGCCTACTTTAAAAATTGGAATAGAAGCCGAACAAATTTTTGCAAACTCATCCGATATCATAAAAACAATGAAAATGGTTTATGAAAAATCTGTACCAACCCAATTTTACGCCATAATTGAACGAGAACAAAGGCTTTATGTATTAACAAAAATATACAAAGTAGAAGAAAAGTATGTGGTATGC
>WFRG01000041.1 GCA_015486705.1 Hippea sp.
TCTCAAAAGCGCCCCACCACTGCTCGTTTGCAGAATCTAAATGCAAATAATATATATCCTTTGGTTCTATGCTCCCGTACTGGTCCGACATTATTGAACGCAGATTCAAAACTTCTGGCATTGACTTCAGATCAACTTTAGAGCCTATTCCTCCAAGCGCAGAGGAGATATTTAATTTAGGGATTAATTTATCAACATCAACTGCCTTCAAGTGACTTTTAATCGTACTAAGTGTTTCCTGACTGCCGGTGCTTGCATCGCTCATATGTTGGTAGGTAAGTATTGTGTATTTGTTATCTTTGCATGTTGTTACGTAGCGCATAGCATTAGTTGAGTAATAAATAAGCAAAATGTTTGGAAGGTTTAACTTATTAGCAAGGTTGCCAACCCCGACAAGTGGTGTTGCAATCCGCCCCGCGCCTTTAGCAACTCCCGCTCCTATCTGTGCAGCTCGTGCCATCTGTGCAGCTCCTAACGATCTCTTTGCTACTGTGGTTGCTGTTCTTTCTACCCATTTCAGCCATGGCGCAGCTGGGTAAGGGCTGATGCCGGGCAGGTAAGTTACAAGATCGGCAACAACGGTAAAAGCAATATATCGTTTAATATAATTATTAACAACATTTTCGTCGCACTCAACATTTTTGAAATCTCTATCAGTCCAATCTATAAGTAGATTTGTAAGCAAAATAGTTGGGACAATTGTATAAAGAGGTTCCGCCCAAGTAGCTTTAAATGTTTTGGCAAGCACAATCGCGGGTAGAGCAACAGAACCAGTTCTTGTTAATGTATCCATCAATTCTTTCCTTTCAACTAAAGCATTTGGCGGCAACATATTCGACTCTAAGGGCAGAGAAGTTATATCGCTATCCTGAAAAACATTTTCAAAATTTGTTGCAAGCGACCTGCCTTTCCAGTCAGTAGAAATAACCCATCTCCCATCACTGCTCATTAAAGAGGTCGAAGATTTTTGAGTTGATAAAACGTTTCGAGGCCCCGCTCCTTCATCGTTATTTATAAGAAATACATCATTTACACCAAATGCCTTCAATGGCATGCCAACGTGCAGATATTTGCCAATCAGTTCAGTAGCTTTCCCCATCATAAGGAAATCTGTTGCACTTCTGAATTTAGGAACAACGTCACCATGATGTACAAATACCTTCAAATAATATTCTCTTCTCTTGCTTGCCGGAATAGCAGAAGTTCTAAAAACAATTGCGTTATCTATTGAATAAACATATCTTGCAGGTCCAAGCCACATGGCACCAAGTACAATGCCCGTGTATGCTCTATATTTAGTATAGGTAGCTAATTTTCTTGCTTCTATCCTCTTGAAAAAACTCTGCTGAAGTCCTGTGTATTCTGTGCTCTTGGCATCAAGGTCGTTTTTAATATTGTTAATAACGTTCTGGTTCGGTGCGGCGCCGGCTGCAATGCCGGACGGATTTAGCTTCTCCATCAAGTCGGCGTCTTTGTCCATAGCTTCCTTTAATGTATTTGTTCTTTTTTCTATGTCCGAAATTCTGCTTGTTGTTGACATGCCTACTCCAAGATTCGCAATCAAATCCCACGTGTTTATTTTTTTGAACGCAGTAATCCATTTCATATACATAGATGGTATAAGTACATTTGCCCCGCCATTGAGCGTAACCGCAGAAAGCAGGTCATTAGAGCTTAAATGCTGGGGCTGTCTTGAAACAAGAGAGCCTCTTTGAAAACCATACCACAAATCTTTATCCAAAAGTGCAATATATGACGCCTTGCCCTGTATATCTTCATGGTTCAGCATGCAGCTGTCTTTGTTAATTCGCACCAATCTTCTTAAATCTGCAAGTGCAATTTCTTTTCCGTTCGGAAGCATTATTTTCAAATTTTCTGAAGGAGAAGTCTCTTTTGTAACCGCTCCACCGCCTGAGCCTAAAATTTTTTGAAGCATATCCGGCTCCTCTTTTACCTTCTTTAAATTTTGTATTTGATAGGCAGAAAGAGAGCCGTTAGTTGGGACGCCTGTTGCTTTTGAAATCTCTTTTGGAGAAACACCAAGAATACCTGCAA
>WFRG01000042.1 GCA_015486705.1 Hippea sp.
AGACATAACTACTCAATATATTTAGACCATTCTTGATTTAAAAAATTTTATATAGTATAAGGATGGAAGGCTATGAGGTTAGCCTTAAACGCCCCACCAAAAGGGGATGATAACCTCTACCCAACAAAAACAAAGGTGGAGGTGATTTTTTATGGAGATCAAATCCATATTAAAAGAAAAAATCAAGGACATAAGCAAAATCACACCTGAAAGCTCTGCTTTAAAAAAAGTAGAGCAAAAGTTAGATGAAGAGCAGTTTAATTTAGTGATAGTTGGGCAGTTTAAAAGGGGAAAATCTACCTTCATAAATGCTCTTTTATCTGACAATATAGTTCCATCATCCATTTTACCCCTAACATCCATTGTTACCATAATTCAGTACTCAGATACAAAAAAGGCTATTGTAAAATTCTTAGACAACCATGATGAAACCGTAGAAATCTCCGAGATAGAAAAATATGTTACTGAGAAGCATAATCCAGAAAATAAACTACAAGTGAAAGAGGTTTACGTTTACCACCCTTCTGAGTACCTAAAGAAGGGCGTAAGAATTATCGATACACCAGGAATAGGCAGCGTTTTCAAACACAACACAGATGTAGCCTATAGTTTCTTGCCCTACTGCGATGCCGCTGTTTTCCTAATGAGCCCAGACCCGCCTTTAGGGGAATCTGAGATTGAGTTTTTAAAAAACGTGAAGGTTTACACAGAAAAATTCTTTTTTGTCTTGAATAAAATAGATATTGTGTCTGATGATGAATTAGACGAAGTTGTTGAATTTAATAAAAACTTATTAAAAGAATACACAGAATCAGAAGATATTAAAATATATCCTATTTCTGCAAGAAACGCCCTTAAAGCAAAATTGAGCAAAGACAAAGACTTATTGGAACACTCCAAAATATCTAAAATCGAGCAGGCGTTGAATGATTTCATAGCAAAAGAAAGAATGAACATAATAGCAACAAGTGTCATAAACGCGCTTTTAAGACATATAAACAACGAATTAACCTCATACAAACTTCAGCAAGAAACGCAAAAACTATCCGTTGAAAGCCTAAAAGAAAAGGTAGATAAGTTTTCAAAATTCATCGAAGGTGTGAAAGAAGAGGCTGAAGAGTATGAGTACATCTTAGATAAACGTATAGATAAAATTTATAAAGAACTAGACGACGAAATTGAGATTTTAAAAGAAAAAGAATTACCCAGTCTCATAGAAAAGATGCAGGAACATTTCAAGGAAAAATCAAAGGAAAAAATATCAACAGAGGAATTTGAAAACTATATGACACAGAAAATGAACGAATACATACTTCAGATTTTTACAAGCTGGAGAAAAGAGCAATCTGATATAATTTCTGAAAAGGTAGAGGCAGTCTACGATGACCTTGCAAAAAAGATAAATCAGAAAATAGAAGACATCATAAACACCGCATCTTCGCTATTTGATGTCAAATTGAACGCTTATATAGATAGCGAAAAACTGGTTCAAAAAAGTGATTTTTATTTTTTATTAGAAGAACAGATGGGGATTTTAAACATTTTTGCAACAACATTCAGAGCCAAGCTACCATTCTTCATCGGAAAAAGGATAGCACAAAAGCATATAAAAAACACCGTAGTCGAACTGTTTGATAGGCATTGTGGTCGCGTAAGATACGATTTAGCAAAAAGAGTCAGGGAGACAACATTCAAATTTAAAGACCAACTTAGGGACAAATTGGACTTGACAATAGAGGCTATTCAACATGCGCTTGATAAAGCCCTCAAGCTCAAAACAGAAAACGAGAAAAAATCAGAAGAAATCCTCAAAGAGATAGAACAAAATACACGCTTGTTCCTGCAGCACAAAGAAGAGTTAGAAAAGCTCAAAGAGAAACTGTCTACTTGAGATAATAAACAACATTAACTACAACCCTAACACGTTTTATATAAGGCGTGTTAGGGTCTCTGTTTGTAATAGAGAAATAACCCTGCCTTGCAGATTTTATTTTCCCTAAGATAGAATGCGATTCTTGGGCAAATTTCTCGGCTGCTTTTTTTGCATTTTGAATGGCCTCATCAACCATAACAGGTTTTATTTCGTTCAACTTTGTATAAAGATAAGTAGTATCAAACTTTACATTGGTAGCCATAACGCCCTTTTTATTGAGCTTAAACAGCTCCTTCCCTAAATTCACAACCTTGTCTATTTTATGAGTGTAGAGCGTTATAACAACTTTACCTGTATACCTGAATCGAGCATTTGAGTTGTAGTTGTTAGCATAGTTATCCGTTATATTAGGCGGAGATATTGAAATTTCACTATCATCAAATCCCTCGTTGTTTAAAAATTTTAAAACAGCATCTTTGTCAAAGGAAATCTTTTTATAAAGATTAAAAGGATTATTGTCAGCCACCGTAAACTCAATAGGATAAATGGCGACATCAGCCTTAACAAGCCTTTCAGATAGTCCTTTAACACTAACAGTTCTCTCAAGAGCCTTAATTTTCAATGCCGTTTGAGAAACCAAATAAGCTAGCGCCACCAAACCAATAGCTATAAACAAACCACAAAAAACACTCCCTAAATTAGACTCCCTTCTATACATATCCTCACCTCCTACTCAATTCCACACCCTCCCAAAGAAGAATCCTCTTTTTTAAATCTACCCCTTTAGAATAGCCACCAATACCATTTTTTGCCAAAACTCTATGACATGGCACAAAAAATGCAAAACGATTAATGGATAAAAGCCTTGCCGTCGCCCTTGCAAAGCGCTTGTCACCAAACAAAGATAGTGCAACCTCTGAATAGCAAAAAACCTCTCCAACTTTTGTAGAAACTAAAAAATTATGCAATTTTAATTGTTTTTCGTTTAAATCAGATATATCAAGTAAATCGTAGTCAAAATAGGAAAAATTCTTGCTTTCAAACACATTGTATACAGAGAGTTTTAAATTTCCTGAAAGCGGATGACCCCGTTGTATGCTTTCAAACGAAATAGCTTTTATCCCTTTTACATTTGTATCGAAAACTAACCATCTATCAAACGGCGTGTCAATGTAATAACTACTCAACAACTATCCTTATGTGATATATTGAAGCAACTGTATCTTCCTGAATCCTGCGCACCATATCCTCAAATTCATCGAAAGACACTTTTTTATATTCAACAAGAGGGTCTCTTTGGCCATAACCCCTTAATCCCACAGCATCTCTTAGATAATCCATGTTTTTAAGATGCTCTCTCCAGTGCATATCTACTATCTGAAGGAGAATTTGTCTTTCTAAATTCCTCATCTCCTCTGAACTTATTAATTCCTCTTTATCGTTATACTCTTTAATCAATTCCTCCTTCATGTTTTGCATAAGCCTATCTCTCTGCTTTGTCTTTGAAAGTTCCTGCGTATCAATTTTAAACGTTCTATCAAAAATTCTTTTCATTTCCTTGTTGAAACCATTTGTATCCCAGTTGACTGGATCGATATTTTGGGGAAGGTAAGCATCTGCCAAATCATAAACAATTGACTCGACATATCCCAAAATATCGTCCTTAAGGTCTTTGCCCTCCAAAATGCTTCGCCTTTGCTGATAGATTACTTGCCTTTGTTTATTCATCACATCGTCATACTCAAGCAAATTCTTCCTTATCTCAAAATTGTAATCTTCAACCTTCTTTTGTGCATTCTCAATTGCCCGTGTAATCATTTTGTTCTCTATTGCTTCTCCTTCTTCAACGCCCAACTTACTCATCAAAAGCTTTATACGATCAGAACCAAAAATTCTTAGAAGGTCATCCTCTAGAGACAAGAAAAATCTAGATTCTCCTGGATCACCCTGCCTGCCTGATCTACCCCTTAACTGGTTATCAATTCTTCTTGATTCATGCCTTTCTGTACCAAGTATAAAAAGACCACCCAAATTTTTGCTTTCTTCTGTAAGTTTTATATCAACACCACGACCAGCCATATTTGTCGCTATCGTTACTCTGTGAGGCTCTCCTGCGTGGGCTATAATTTCTGCCTCCTTCTCATGGTGTTTTGCGTTTAAAACAGCGTGAGGAATCCTTTTTTTAACAAGCAATTTATGAATCTCTTCAGACTTTTCAACACTTGTAGTTCCAACTAATACTGGCTGACCTTTCTCGTATCTTTCTTTAATCTCTTTGATTATAGCGTCAACTTTTTCTCTATGAGTTTTAAAAACAAAATCGTTGTGGTCTATTCTAATAACAGGTTTATTTGTTGGAATCACTACAACATCCAAGTTGTAAATTTCCTTAAATTCCCGTGCCTCTGTTGCTGCTGTTCCTGTCATACCTGAGAGTTTTTCATACATTCTGAAGTAATTTTGAAACGTAATGGAAGCTAATGTTTGAGATTCTTTTTGAATCCTCAAGTGCTCTTTTGCTTCTATCGCCTGATGTAACCCGTCTGAATATCTTCTGTCTGGCATTAGCCTACCCGTAAATTCGTCGACTATAATGGCTTTACCATCCTTAACTATATAATCTTTATCTTTATAATACACTGCATGGGCTTTCAACGATTGATTTACCATATGTAAAATTTCTATATTCTCTATGTCGTACAGGTTTTTAATACCTAAAAGCTTCTGAATCTTCTCAATGCCAGAGTCTGTTAACACGGCGTTTTTTGCTTTTTCATCAACTTCATAATCTTCGGATTTAAGCTGTCTTACAGCTTTATCAACTTTGTAATACAAAGAGGATGGTTTATCAGCGACACCAGATATAATTAAAGGTGTTCTCGCTTCATCTATAAGTATTGAATCCACCTCATCAACTATAGCATAGTAAAAATTTCTCTGAACGTAATCATCTAAAGAATAGCTCATATTGTCTCTTAAATAATCGAATCCGAATTCACTGTTAGTGCCATACGTTATATCTGCAAGATACGCCTCTCTTCTTGAACAAGGAACGAGCTTCGTTGTAAATTTTCCTCTATCGTCCCAATCCACCAAAAAGGATTTATTTTGTTGTTGAATAACGCCAACCGTAAAGCCCAAAGACAGATATATTGGGCTCATCCACAAAGCATCCCTTTTCGCCAAGTAATCATTAACAGTAACAAGGTGAACCCCTTTTCTTGTCATGGCATTGAGGACTAAAGCCAACGTTGCAACAAGTGTTTTTCCTTCACCAGTTTTCATTTCGGCAACCATGCCCTTGTGAAGCACGTATCCACCAACAAGTTGAACATCAAAGTGTCTCATGTTAACTGTACGCCTTGCCACTTCCCTTGTTAAAGCAAAAGAATCCACTAATATGGCATCCAGATCGCCTTTTTCATTATATTGGCTTTCTAACTTTTTAACTTCATCCCTGATTTTCTCATCACTTAGAGACTTAGCCCAGCTTTCCCTATCGTTTATCTTTTTAACATACGGTTGTATTGATTTTAATATTCTATCGTTCTGTGTTCCAAAGACCTTCTTTAGTAATCCTAACATCTTTCCCCTCTTAAAGTTAATTTCATTCAATATTATTGAACTAAAGAACAAAAATCAACCAAAACAAGAATTTAGTTGACCAAAACGATTTATATTGGTAAAAAACCCAAAAATAATTGTGGGAGGTTTAAGATGAAAAAGTTACTTGCACTTGTGTTGGCATCGTTAGTCCTGACCCTGTTAGGATTTGGAAATGTAACATACGCAAAACAGGGAAAAATTAAGGCTGCGTTCCTCTACATAGGTCCACACAACGACGGTGGATGGAGCCAAGCACACGACGAGGGAAGAATCTATTTGCAAAAACACTTACCGTACGTTATTACAAACTATTCAGAGAGTGTGCCAGAAGGAGCACCTTGCGAAAAAGTCGTTAGAGATTACATTCACAAAGGATACAAAGTGATTTTTGGCACAAGCTTTGGTTTTATGAATTGCCTATATAACGTGGCAAAGGATTATCCCAATGTAGTTTTTGAACACTGCTCTGGTTACAAAACAAGAAAAAATATGGGCACATATTTTGGTAGGATGTACCAAGCCGATTACTTAGCTGGACTTGTAGCTGGAATGACAACAAAAAGCAATTATATTGGCTTTGTTGCACCGTTTCCTATTCCTGAGGTAGTTAGGGAAATTGACTCATTTACCATTGGCGCAAGAGAAGTTAATCCAAAAGTAACGGTACACGTTATTTGGACAAACTCGTGGTTTAATCCAGTTAAAGAAAGAAGTGCAGCAGAAACATTTATAGCAAATGGAGCAGACATAATAGTCAGTGGTTGTGATTCTCCTGCCTCCATAGAAGCAGCCAAGAAGGCAGGAATTTATGCAATCGCATACGATAGAGACATACATAACAAATTCCCGAAGACTGTTCTCACATCAAGGGCATGGAATTGGGGCGTGTACTATACAAAAGTCTTAAAAGAGGTTCACAACGGCACATGGAAGTCTGAAAAATACTGGGGTGGCTTGGAAACGGGTATCGTAAAATTGGGTAAATTCGGTGACACAGTACCAGAAAAAGTAAAAGCCTACGTATTAAAAAGAGAAAAAGAAATCAAGGAAGGCATATTCAAGGTTTTCGAAGGACCCATCTATGACCAGCATGGTAAATTGATGGTAAAAAAGGGCCAAGAATTGCCAGACAAAGACAAACTATCTCTTCAGTGGTTTGTTAAAGGAGTTGTAGGATCTATCCCACACTAAGAATAGAGGGAGGCAAAGACCTACTTTAGAGGCTCTGCCTCCTTTTTTATTTCATGATAGAAACAGTTTTAGAAACAAGAAACATAACAAAGATATTCCCAGAAACCACAGCCAATAAAGACATATCGTTTGAACTCAAAAAGGGCGAGATACATGCACTTTTAGGTGAAAACGGTGCTGGTAAAACCACCCTAATGAACATTCTTTACGGCATATACATGCCAACAAGAGGTGAAATATTCATAAACGGACAAAAGGTAACAATAAAATCTCCGCTGGATGCCATAAAATTAGGCATAGGCATGATACATCAACACTTTATGCTTGTAGAAACTTTGACCGTTCTTGAAAACATAATCTTAGGCCTAAAGGAATATGGCTTTGTCATAAATAAAAAAGCAGTTAAAGAAAAACTAAGAGAAATAGAAAACCTTTATGGTTTAAAAGTTGACCCTGATGCAAAGGTCTGGCAAACAACCGTTGGAGAGCAGCAAAGGATTGAGATAATCAAGGTTCTGTTTAGGGGTGCAAATATACTGATTTTGGATGAACCAACAGCTGTCCTAACACCCCAAGAAACACAAGGTCTGTTTAAAATTCTAAAGAGAATGAAAGATGACGGAAAATCTATAATATTCATCACGCACAAATTAGAAGAGGTCATGCAAGTAGCTGACACAATCACAGTTTTGAGGAGAGGGAAAGTCGTCAAAACTCTAACAAAGGATAAAACAACAAAATCCAAACTCGCTGAGTTAATGGTAGGAGAAACAAACTTACAAAATTTTCAAAAAAACGAAAAAGAGTTAAAAGAAATTATACTAAGCATAAGGAACCTAACCGTATATTCAGACAAAGGAGCAAAATCACTTAAAGGCATTGATTTAGATGTAAGAAAAGGAGAAATACTCGGCATTGCAGGAATATCAGGAAACGGACAAAAGGAACTCGTACAAACAATAGCAGGCTTAAAGAAAGTTTCAAAAGGCAAAATTATATTCAACGGTGTGGATATAACAAATAAACGCCCACGATTCATAAGCCGTCTTGGCATTAATTACATACCCGCAGACAGACTTGCAATGGGTGTAGCCCCTAATCTATCGAGTATAGACAATGCTATAATGCGCAGATATTACAGATTTCCTCTACTAAAAAATGGCATGATGAATTATAAAAAAGCCTTTGCGTATACAAGAATGATGGCAAAAGCCTACAACATAAAATTGGACAACCCATTAGCACCTATAAAACTCCTATCCGGTGGAAATATGCAAAAGTTGATATTGGCACGTGAAATTTTAGAAAGCCCAAAACTCTTGATTGCATCATATCCTACGAGGGGTCTTGATATAGCATCAACCCAGTTTTTCAGACAGAAACTGGTAGAAATAGCAAATAAGGGAAAAGCTGTGATTTTGGCATCAGAAGATTTAGATGAAATTCTCTCTCTTTCTGATAGAATAGCAGTGATGTATGAAGGTAGAATTGTCGGTATTATGGGCGCTGAAGAGGCCGATAAAAACACAATAGGTCTAATGATGGCCGGAGCAGAAGTATAGATGTTATACTTCGAAAAGAGACAATCAGTACCACAACATTTCAAAGTTATGATACCCATTGTTTCGCTACTAATCGGACTCATAATCGGAGCCATAGCCGTATCCATTGTAGGAATCAATCCACTGGACGTTTATGGTGGCATACTATCAAACGCCTTTGGAAGCTGGTATGCATTCTCAGAAACGCTGGTCGCAGCTACACCCCTAATATTGATCACTGCGGGGCTCATTGTCGTTTTCAGGATGAACGTCTGGAACATAGGAGCATACGGACAATACATAATAGGCGCAATTTTCAGTTCTTATTTTGCCCTTTTTGCTTCAAACGGCCTATCCAAGCCTGTAATGCTTACGGTAATGATAATAGCGAGCATGATCGGTGGAGCCATCTGGGCTTTAATACCGACGCTTTTAAAGATATTCTGGGAAGTAAACGAGGTTATCACTACATTGCTTTTAAATTACATAGCACTCTATATTCTAAAGTTTCTCATGTACGGCCCTTGGAAAAACCCTGAAAGTTATGGATTTCCCCTATCCAAGACATTCCCCCAAACCGCCATACTGCCCGTATTATTCAACGGAACGCGCCTCACCATCGGCATCATCTTCGCATTAATCTCTGTTATAGTAGTGTGGTTCCTGATCAAGAAATCCAAGTTTGGTTATGAGGTTAAAGTGATAGGAGACAATCCCCTTGCAGCAAAATATGCCGGAATAAGCGTAAACAGAAATATTATCATCGGCATGGCTATAAGTGGTGCCTTGGCGGGTCTGGCTGGAATGACAGAGGTTTCAGGGATCGTTCACTACCTCCAGGTTAAGATAGGAGCCGATTACGGTTATACGGCTATAATCGTGGCATGGATAGCCTACTTAGACCCGATCGTAACAATTTTGGCAGCCATCCTATTTGGCGGACTGGCAAGCGGCGGATACTCACTACAAATCACCATGCGGGTGTCCTACGGCATAGTGGGGCTAATCGAAAGCATCACGCTATTTAGCTTGGTCGGAGCACAGATATTCCTAAATTACAAGTTAAGGTGGAAAAATGGCTCATCATAGCATCTACATATCCCTGTTTGCGAACACTGTAAAAGCTGGAACAATTCTGCTTTTTCCCACTATAGGAGAAATATTCGCAGAAAGAGCTGGGATTTTAAACTTGGGTGTCGAAGGCATGATGCTTATTGGCGCTTTCATTGGCTTTATTGTATCTTATACGACCCAAAACCCCTACTTGGGCTTCTTTGCCGGCGTAATCGCAGGAGGCATTGCATCACTCATCCACGCTTTTATCTCTATTACCTTGAGGGGCAACCAAATAGTCAGCGGATTGGCTTTGACCATCTTTGGCGGTGGATTTACAACATTCTACGGCCAAAAGTGGATCAATATGACGTTAAACAACACCATGCCAACTGTTAAAATACCGTTACTCAGCGAAATTTCATACATAGGTCCCATTTTCTTTAGCCAAGACCTAATCGTTTATCTTTCGTACATTACGGTCATTGTGATGTGGTTTATCCTGTATAAGACCACAATGGGCTTGAATTTGAGAGCTGTTGGAGAGAATGCTAAAGCGGCGAATGCCATGGGGATAAGTGTTTACAAGGTTCGATACATATGGACATTCTTTGGAGGATTATTGGCAGGTGCGGGCGGTGCGTATCTTACAACATCTTACGCCCCTTTTTGGCTCGACGGCATCACAGCGGGTAGGGGCTGGATTGCAATAGCCCTTGTAATATTTGCCATGTGGGATCCTCTAAAAGCCCTATTTGGAGCATACCTATTCGGCGGAATAAACGCTTTGCAATTCCAACTGCAAGCCTCAGGAACAACCATACCATCCGCCATTCTGAACATGCTTCCATATATTGGAACGTTCATAGTTATAACAATTAGCTCAATTATTGTGAAAACAAAACACGTAAGACCTCCTAAAGAATTGGGGGTTCCATATATCAGGGAAGAGAAATAATCAGACTCGAGATAGTTTTTTCTCTCTGTACCAATAGTAACCAAAGAGTAATAGCATCAACGTTACGCCTGCGGAGTCGGTCTCATACGACGGATAGTAGGATAAAAGACCCGCTATCAAAAACAGTGTCCGCTCGAATATGTTAAGATGCTTCGTCCAGTAACCCTCAAGGAAAATGGTGAATCCAAACAGACCAAACAAACCGCTTATGGCAGGCACTATTACATGTATATTGAGGCCTGCAAGTAGGTTGGTGTACAAAAATAAGATTGGTATAAGCAGCAGACCCTTCGCTAATTTAAAACCTTCAATAGCCGTTTTTACTGGATCCGATTGAGCAATACCACTTGCAGCAAAGGCGGCGAGTGCTATGGGCGGTGTAACGTTGGCCGTCTCAGCAAGCCAGAATACAACCATATTAGCCGCCAAAATGCCTACACCAAGCATTTTAAAAGCCGGGGCTATTAGTATAGCCAAAACAATGTACGAAGCTGTTACAGGTAAACCCATTCCTAAGAACAATGCTGCGAGAGCGGTAAAAAGGTAAAGCAGAAATATGCTATTCTTGGTTAAAGAGGTAACGATAATAGAAAGGGTAATACCCAATCCTGTAAGCGTTATAACACCAACAATAATACCTGCAATGAGAAGCAATATACCCGTTCCTACCATATTCCTCGTGCCTACGATCATGGCATTAATTATCTCTTTCAGACCCATGCGGTAATCTTTTCTTAACCAGCTTGACACGACAACAGCAACTATACTTATTATCGCAGCGTACGTTGGTGTGTATCCACTAACCAAAAGTCCCACCAAAACACCGATGGGGATTAAAAAGTGCCATCCGCGTTTCAAGACCTCTTTAACAGATGGAATCTCACTTTCATCCAAAGGCCTCAAGTTGCTCTTTTTTGCCCTTATGTGGACGTTGAGCAAAACACCCAAGTAATACATTACAGCTGGAATAAAGGCCTTGCCGATTATCGTCGTATACGGGATTTGGGTCCACTGGGCCATAATAAAGGCTCCTGCGCCCATTATGGGCGGCATCATCTGCCCGCCAACGGATGCCGATGTCTCAACACCGCCGGCAAATTCGGGTTTAAACCCTATCTTTTTCATCAAAGGAATGGTAATGGATCCCGTGCCAACGACATTCGCAACGGAGCTACCCGTGATTGAACCCATAAGACCGCTGGCCAACACGGCAACTTTTGCAGGACCACCCGTTGTCCTACCAAGCGTTGCTTTCGCAATATCGATAATAAAATCACCCGCTCCGCTTTCCAAAAAAAAGGCCGCAAAAAGGATAAACAAATAGACATACGTTGTGGCTATTGTAGCAATGTATCCAAATATACCATCGTTTGTGAAATACATCCTGTAGATATACGTTGAAAAGTAAATACCCCTAAAACTGAACATTCCCGGCGGAAGCAACCTACCCAAAAACAGGGCATATGCGGAAAATAGAATTGCCAAAAATGGAATTACGTATCCCGCGGCTCTCCGCGAAAGCTCTATGAGCAAAACAACAGCCGTTGTCCCAAATATAATGTCGCGTGTTATCAAAACTTCATTGCGGGCATGTATTGTATTCTCAAAGAAAACAATGTATAAGCCACTTATCAGAACAAGAAAAGCCAAAATGGCGTCTATTTTTAGTGTTTCCTTTGCCTTCTTTTTGGAAAGCGGATAGAGAATAAATCCTATAAAACCTATAATGGAAAAGAAGATGGCGTTTTGATGAAGCTCGCTCATTACACCAAAACTGTTATAC
>WFRG01000043.1 GCA_015486705.1 Hippea sp.
ACTGTCTTGGGCCTGTTATAACAAGGGCCTCAGGCCTATCCAGAAAACTCACAACATCATTAAAAATCTTCCTCTCTAACAGATGTCTCTCCAAAATTTCTTCAATTGTAATCATACACCAAATATAACATCCACTCTACAAAAAGTCAATACTTTTTGTAGTGTTAACATAGCAATTATGGTATTTTTCGGGGTCAGTTGCTCACTCTTCGCAAAAAAATTTGTAATTTGTACGACTGACCCCGAAAAAACTTTAATTTTCCTTTTATTCCCCGTTAGGTGAAGTTTTAGGAACATAATTCTTTCTTGCTGTTATATCGTTTGCTGATTTAATTCCTCGTTGGCGTTCGGCTGCCTCCAGAATGGCTTTTAACATTTCAGTGTAAGAGATTCCAGCAATTTTTGCCATTTTTGCGAGGTGCCCATCCCAGCACCAGCCAGGGTTAGGATTCACTTCAAGAAGTTTGGGATTTCCCTCTGCATTAAGCCTCCAATCAAAGCGACAGTAATCTCTACACTCAAGCCTTTCAAAAAGCTTTGAACAACATTCTATAATAAATTTTTCTACATCTTCCGGTAGGTTAGCAGGAATAGACTTGATATTCCAGTAGGGTGAATCAGGAAGCCACTTCGATTCATAGCCACATATTCTTGGAAGTTCTGGCGGGAGCATAGAATAATCTTCTTCAATAATGGGTAAAACCCTGTAATCTTCGGGAGGATTGCCTATAATCCCTACACTCAAATCATTTCCTGTGAGAAATTCCTCAACAAGAATGGGTTTATCATAACCAAATTTCTCCCTTATTTCTGAAATAGCGTTGACAAGGTTTTCAATATTGCTTGCTACACTTCTCTGTGTTATTCCAAAGCTGGAATCTCCAAAATTTGGTTTTACAAGAACGGGAAATCCAAAAGGAAGTTCAAAAGTCGAATCTTCTGGCTTAATTAAAAAGGCTTCAGGCACAGGAATATTCATCTCTTTTGCAATTCCGCGCACCAATGATTTATCATAACAATAGGCAAGACTTTGTGGACCTGAGCCTGTATATGGAATATCAAGCATTTCCAGTATTGCCGGGATATGAAGTTCCTTTCTGGCTTCGTTATTATAACCCTCATCACATAAATTAAAGACAATATCTATTTTGGGTTTTATTTTAATAAGGTTCTGTATTAAGTTATCATGGTTACTGAGATATATAAAATTGTGACCCTTGAATTCTCTTAATGCATCTTTTAACTTATCAATTGTATAAAGGTCGTCATCATCAAAAATACCAGATGGCTTTAATGGGTCAGGCTTTGTTGGGTCACCGAACAGTACCGCAGTATTGATTATCGCTTCCTTTTTCGTTTTTTTGATGGGTGTCCATTCTTTTCTGGCTACAGCAGTAACTATAATTCTCTTTCCCATCATTCCGAGGTCTTGGTTTCTCTGCGATTCAGGCGATACTTCTCCATGAAAGGATATATGATTAAAACCTACTGTTTTCAAAAGTTCTATCAGACTTTCCCGATTGTAGAGCCTTTCAGCATAAAATTGGTCTGCAATAACACCTTTTTCAGTATGTGTAATTACCTCCCTTGATATCAGACGCTGTTTATCTACGGAAAGGGAGCGTTCGCGACAGACAAAATGCTTTTTATCCATCCATTCCCACGACCTTGGTGTAAAATTTTCCTTCAAGTACTCACCATCTGTAACATCAATTAGAACTCTTCCCCATGGCTTGAGAACTCTGAGAACCTCTTGCAATACCCTCAAATCATCTTTTATCGTTTCAAAGTATCCAAAGCTGTTGCCCAAAATTAGTACGACATCAAAAGTATCAGGTGCATATAAAAGTTTTCTGGCATCTCCTTCTTTAAATTTGAGATGAACACCTTCACCTTTTGCCTGGGTTTTTGCTTTTTGAATCAGATAATGAGAACGATCCAATCCTTCAACATGTTGAAATCCTCTTTTTGTTAGTTCAATAGAATGACGACCTTGCCCGCAGCAAAGATCTAAAATTTTATCTTCTTTTGAAAGATTGAGAATCTCAGATAATAAATCTACTTCCCCCTTTGTAATACTTTTGTCATCGATAACATCGCCATCCGTTTTCAAATAAAGAGAATTGAAAATACGACGCCACCAATCAGGTTCTACATATTCTTCCAGATGCTCTACCGCTCCCAAACATTTAATTTTCTTCCTGTTAATGACCTTTGATGGCATATATTTGGATTTAGATGTTTTTTCCTTCATTTTTTTATCCTCCCTGTGTTAAATTTTTATATCTATCTCCTGAAGAAAAACCATACCATATTTTTTATTCTCCGATGTTTACATCTCTCTCTTATACTAAAATGTATATTTTCTTTCGACATAGTCAAGAAACATATAGCAAAAAAATAAAAAAGCAAGTTCAGTTTCAATTTTTTTTTGGAAATTTATGAGGTTGACTTTTGGTGTCTGCTTTTGGCGTCGGAGGTTTAATACCCCTTAAAATAGAACACTTATAAGGCCATTGATTACCTTGTTTGAAAATTTTCCCCTTACTCCTGTACGGATTTCCCGTATAGCGTCTTCTG
>WFRG01000044.1 GCA_015486705.1 Hippea sp.
GGCTTAGGAGAATGGAAGAAAACGCCCATCTTGCAAAAGAGGCTATGGAACAGATAGATACTGTGGGTCAGGCATCTAAGGAAATTGGCCAGATTGTTGGTGTAATTAGTGAAATAGCAGACCAAACAAACCTACTTGCTTTAAATGCTGCCATTGAGGCGGCACGTGCTGGCGACGCCGGTCGCGGATTTGCTGTAGTTGCTGATGAGGTTAGAAAGTTAGCTGAAAAAACACAGCATGCAACTGAAGAAATTAGGAACATGATAAACAAAATGCAGAGCGATACAAAGACAGCTGTTGATAAAACCCAGCAGGCAGGCAACATGATACTTTCTGAAAAAGAGGAAGCCGAAAAAGATAAGCTGATGGTTGAGGAAATTGTTGATAAAACAAATAATGTTATAGACGAGATAAACTCAACAAGTGCGGCAACAGAAGAGCTATCTTCAACATCGGCAGAAATTGATGCTCAAGTTAAAGAGGTTGTTCAGGCAACAAAAGATAATGCAAAAGCCATTGAAGACATTGCGAGAATTTCAGAAGAAGTGAAAAACATGTCGGATAATATTAAAGAACTTGTGAAGGTCTTCAAAGTTTAGTTTAAAAGAAAACCCCAATTTCACACCTACGAGGTGTGAAATTGGGGCATTTGTTATTTTTTGGTGCGAGCGGGGAGACTCGAACTCCCACGCCTTGCGGCACTAGATCCTAAGTCTAGCGCGTCTACCAGTTCCGCCACGCTCGCGAACTTCGATTCTTATATAAAACTGTTTGATTTTTGTCAATCATATGTGAATTTTCTTAAATCGGTTAAATTTCAACATATTTACCACACAAATCAAATGGAGGCAATTGGTTTAAGGCGTTTTTTTTGATATTTTTCTTGACTTAAAAACATTCGTGAGGATAAATTATTGAATATGAGGATGGTTATTTTGTTATTAAGTATTCTTGCTGTGGTTAGCTCCTGTGTTAATGTTAAGCCATTCAGAGTTGGCAGTGACGTAGATGCATCCTGGCAGATAAGGAACCTTCATGCTACTGCTTTGAAGTTTTCTGAGCTATCCAAGCGCATGTGCCAATATATCAACAACAATAGAGTGGTTGTATTGGACTTTGTCGATGATAATTCCAACTATATTGATTCAAACGGCAAATATTTGGCCTTCTTGCTTTCTGAAGATTTGAATAAAAACTGCCAGACAACCTCAAGGTATGAAGGGAGCCCGAGTTGGTTCGATTACAAACACCTAATCATAAAAAGCACCCGACCCAATAGGTATGATTTTGCAATAATGGGTGATTATATTTATTACAACCACTGCTATTTTGTCTATGTCAGGATTATAGACCTTAAGTTGAGCATAATAGCCAAGGCGTTTCAATTCCCTATAGTAAGGTATAAAATGGATTTTTCCATTGAACCACTCCATATACCAAGTTACGTTGAATTCCCATGAATTTTTTATTTCTCTTTGTGTTGGCCACGAACGTTATAAGAAAAGGTTATAAGCCCCACATGTCTGAGTGGTATACGATTTTAGCCGGTGTTTTGACATTCTTGTTTGTGTTTTTGGTTTTGTTTGTCAGGTATAGATTTTCAAAAGAACTGAAGAAAAGAGGATTAAATGAGCGATATCTTAGAAAAAGAAAAAAGTCTCACAGAAGATAGTTTTTTAAAAACAGCCCTTTTGAGGCTAAGAGAAAACTATTTTACTAAACGTAAAAAGATAGAAAAGCTTTTCGATATAGAGACCTTGAGGGATGAAGTTCATAGGATAAAGTCTGAAAACATAGAGAGTTTAGGTAAAAACTTATCACCTTTTATTGAGAAGATTAAAGAAAATGCAGAAAAGGTTGTTTTTGCAAAAAATAAAGGTGAAGCGCTTGATGCTATGCTTAAGATTTTAGACGAGAATGACGTTAAAAAAATTATTAAATCCAAATCTTTGACTACAGAAGAGATTGAGTTAAATAGTTTTCTTGAAAGCGAAGGCTTTTCTGTAGTTGAAACCGATCTTGGCGAGTGGCTTGTTCAAATCAATAAAGAAAAGCCTACGCACATGACCGCACCTGCCATTCATATGTCAAAAGAGAAGGTGAACGAACTTTTAAAGAGAGTTTTTGATGTAAATTTGCCTTTAAACCCAAAGGCAATGGTTGATTTTTGTAAATCCAAGATAAGGGAGAATTTCAAAGAGACAGATTGCGGTATCATTGGCGCAAACGTTGCATCTTTAGAAAGTGGAAGGTTTTTTATTTTAAGCAACGAGGGCAATATACAGAACGTTCTGAGAAAGAAGGTTGTAATTTGTGTTTTGGGTATAGACAAGATTGTTGGAACAGACAATGA
>WFRG01000045.1 GCA_015486705.1 Hippea sp.
GATGCAAGACTGATAGAAGAGTGCATTTCTTCTAAAATATATGCTTGGCCTACCCTAATATTAAAATTGCATAAATCATGTTCCACCCATGCCTGCCTCATTCTAAAACTGCCTCTGTTTCCATCGTCGGATTTTCCCTTAAAATCCCCCACGATTAAGCCTTTAACTCCTGCATTAGGGTTTTTAAACCCAAGATAAACCCTTGTTAGCCAAGATTCGGCTTGTAAATTTACTTTGTCATACGTGCTTTTATAAAGGGGCGTGTTGTACTTGGCAGATGAGTTTGGATCGGGCTCCGGCATGTTTGATAGGTCTGGCAGGCCTGTTGTCTGCTTGTCCCATGCAAACTCAGCATAGGTAAAACCGTGGATTGTGGCTTGTGTTGAGCCTTTGGTGGATATAGGGGCGGCATTTGTGGCCAAAGGAACAATGCCCAACGATAAGGCTACAGCTGCAGATACTAACTTTTTCATAACGAAAGCCTCCACACTTTTTTGTTGAAGACTATAATATAACTTCAGATTCGGTTTGTTAAGTTTTTTAGAGAAGTGAGAAACCTTTAGCCTCTTGTAGTACATAACTTAAAATGATTGAAAGTTGCCTCTTATCTTGGCAAAAGAAGACAAAATAAAAACCCCGGCAATGCCGGGGTTTGAGGGTACGATTTTTTAGAAGAGATAGATATATCTTGCGTAGTACTGATCTCCGCTGAAACTGTCGTCTGTTATGCCTAAACCAGGAACTGCATCAAAGTCTTTGGCATAAGCATGTCTCCACTCGAGAGTCAGTATCGTGCTTTTGGTTGTTTTAATTTCCATGTTAGCGACATATGTCTGTACTTCAGGTTTGTCTCCGTTTGCAAATGCATTATCGTTTTTGTATTGGACGTAATCGTACTCACCACCTACTGTTACACAAGGTATAGGAGTAGCTCTTAAACTTACATTAAACGAGTTGGTTGTTGTATCTTCTACGCTTCCATTCACGTCATAATAACTCTCTGGTGTTGTTGGGAATGCACCTGCGAACCATACAGCACCGTCTGTGTATTGATAATTGGCCCCGAATGTGAACATGGAAACAGGAACTTTAATACCTGCTTGGAACATATATGAAGTTTCAGAATCATCAGTTTTGTCTTTTCCGGCAGATGTAATATCTGTCATGTTTAGATATACAGGGATTACACTACCCAGTGCGTAGAATTCCATAGGTGCACCAAATCCTGTGTCTATGTGTGCAATAACCCTTCCTGCCACTGCTGGCATTGTAACTCTGTCTACTGTGTCATAAGGACTGCTTAACAAACTCACAGCCCTCTTACCCTCATTCTCAAAGGCGAGTGCTAAGTCGAGGTTGGCCGTACCCAAGTCAATCTTTGTTCCTACTCTAACCTGAGGTATCCTCAAAATCAACTCATCGAAGCCTGCTGGTGGTGTGAAGGAAGCACTGATGCTTGGGAACATTTCCTCTAAGCACCACTCTTGACCAATCAATACATAGAAGTTGTCGAAGTTGTGTTGTACATATGCCCTTCTCATTCTGAATTTGCCTTCTTCGAAGAAGTCACCCTCTAATCTACCTGATACGCCTTCTCCGCTCTTAAATGTGAAACCAAGCCTTGTTACCCACGGATCTGTGTGGAATTTAACTTTGTCATAAGTAGGGCTTGAATGGTCAGGTACAGGCATGTTGGCTTCGTCTGGGTTGCCAGCCATTTGATCATCCCATGAGTATACTCCCCATATAAAGCCATACAACGTAGCCTGCGTATCACCCTTTACTGTTACCGTTCCGGCCTTTGCAACCTGTGGAGCGCCTGCTACAGCTACACCACCTACCAATGCTGCTGCTGCTACCAATGAAATCAACCTTTTTTTCATGCTTAAAACCTCCTTACAAAGTTTTTCCTTAATTCATCGCGTGACATAATAAGCCCACTTCCATTCTTTGTCAAGTCTTTTCGTACTTTTTTCAACCTTTTTCTCTGTTTCACCCCCTTAAAAAGTGATTTCACAACCTTAATTTTATATAAAAAAATAAATAAGTCAACATTTTTTAAGCTTTTTTAAAAAAATAAACTAATACGGCAGTGTGAAATGATATTGGCTAAGCGTTTAAATTGACACAAAATGCTTTTTGTGTAATAGTTAAAGCATGGATAAAGGCTTGATAGAATTAATTAACCTTTTAATGAAAAGCGGAATTGAGCGCGAATTTTTAGATGGAGTTGCGGACTATTTTAATGTAGACGCTGTTAGCGTTGTTGCTCTAAAGGATTTTGACATAACTTTTGCTAAAACCTCATCCTTTTTTGAAGAAAACTCGCTGGATATTCTCAAATTATATAGGCAGACCAAGCATAACAACGTTTGTTTCGAGAGATCTATTAGGAAGGGGTATTGCATCGTTCAAAACTACCAAGAGGATAAACTTGCTAACCCTATGTGGAAGAAAGTTGGCTTAAAGTCGGTTTTTATCTATAGCCTAAACACAGAATTTAATTCGGTAATTGCATTGGAATCTTTCAAAAGAAAAAGGGTTTTTGGCGGTGATGACTTGGGAAAAATGAAAGTTATTTCTCCTTTTATTTCAAGAATTATAGAAAATGCTGTTTATAGGGAGCTTTTAGAGAAAGAGATTGTTAGACTGGATGTTGATTTGCCTGATAGTATAGATAAAGACACGTTGAGAGTATGGCTTGTGAATAATTTAGGAAAAATAATGAACCTTACGAAGGCAAAAGCCATAAGTTTAATCTATCCAAAATATGGTATTTACTCTTTTGCAACGAATGATGAAAACACCGGTTTTGTTAAATTTAGAAAAACTAAAGATATTGAATCTTTGCTTGTTTACAGAATGTATCAAGAAAGACTAAAAGCTCCAGCTGTTTTTGTTTATGGTATGTCTAATAAATCTCCTAAATGTTTAGAGGATGTGTATAAACGGTTTGGTATAAAAAATGTTCTCATTGTACCAGTTTGGGATAATGGGCGGTTGGAGGGCGTGTTTGGTTATGGTTATCAGACAGATATGTATTTTTCACTTTATGATGTAAATATAGTGAAGTTGATAACCAAAAGGCTATTTCAGTTATTAAGCATGAGCTTTGAGTTTAGTAGATTAAGCAAGGTTGTAACAGAGAATGAAGAGGAAATAA
>WFRG01000046.1 GCA_015486705.1 Hippea sp.
GCTATTATGTTCTTGGCGGATATGATTAAGTGGGCTGCAATATTTGGAGGACTCTCAGGAGATGACGATGATCATCCAATAATACTTATAGCTATGGCAATATTTGCCCCATTTGCAGCTATGTTAATACAGCTTGCCATCTCGAGGGCGCGAGAATATGAGGCAGACAAAGCCGGTGCTATATACAGTGGCAACCCCTTGTATCTTGCAAATGCATTGGAAAAATTGGATGCCTATGCAAAGCAAATACCGTTCAGAGGAAGCCCCGCAACAGAAAATCTATTTATCGTAAATCCATTCTCATCAAAAGGTCTGATGACACTATTTTCTACACACCCACCAATTGAAGAAAGAATTAAACGATTAAGAGAGATGGCCGCTAACGGCGTCTAAAATAACCGTTAGCGGATTTTCCTTTTCTACATCAATCCAGCGTGCATCTTTAAACCTGCTTTTAAAAAACGTTAGTTGCCTTTTCGCAAAGGACAAAGTATTTTTTGCGATTTCTTCTATCAACCTGTTTTTTGTTTTTATCTTACCATCCAAGAAATTAACTGTTTCGTTGTAACCAATTGCCTTCAGTTGATCGCAACTACCTAAACCGCGCTCCAACAGTCTTCTTGTTTCCTCTATCAATCCTATCTCTATCATTTTTTCCGTTCTATTCCTTATCTTTTCCCTCAAAAAATCCTTTGAAGCAAATAGTACAAATACCAAAAATTCACTACCTTTTTTGTTTTTGTTGGAAAAGAGACTGCTCAATGGCACACCCTTATCCACATAGAAGCTTAAGCCTCTTTTGATTCTTTGGCAATCAGAGGACGGGACATTGGATGTCCACTTTTCATCTACAATCTCAAGCCACTCATAGAGATAGTAATTACCCATCTCCTCGCACATATCATCAAAAAACAGCTTAACTTTTTCGTCAACTGACTCTACATCATCCAAACCGTTAACCAGTGCGTCCAAATAAAACCCTGTTCCACCAACGACAATTGCACGTTTCCCTTTGGAATGTATACCTTTAATTATTCTTAAAGCAACTTTACGAAATTCACCTGCACTAAAGGGTTCACAGGGCTCTTTTATGTTAATAAGATGGTGCTTCACTTCTTTTCTTTGATCTTCTGTTGGTTTTGCTGTGCCTATATCCATATACTTGTAAATCTGCATAGAGTCAGCAGATATTATTTCACCGTTTATCTTTTTTGCAATTTCTATAGCTATTTCTGTCTTGCCAGAAGCTGTTGGACCTGTAATTACAATTGTTTTCACTTTAAAAATTCTTCCGGTGGCACATATTCAAGATTATGTGCTTCAGCAACAGGTTTGCACGTAACCTTACCAAAAACAACATTCAACCCTTTTTTAATGGGCTCATACTGTCTTGCAGCCTCTTTCCATCCCAGATCAGCTATCAAAAGCCCGTATTTCAAGGTTACGTTTGTCAAAGCAAATGTAGAGGTTCTTGCATAAGCCCCCGGCATATTAGCAACGCAGTAATGCAAAACGCCGTCAACCTCGTAAACAGGCTCTTGATGGGTTGTTGGGCGACTTGTTTCGACGCATCCTCCTTGATCAATAGAAACGTCTACTATAACAGAACCCTTTTTCATTTCTTTTAGCATATCTTTTGTTATCAAACGTGGTGTCCTTGCGCCAGGAATTAGAACTGTTCCTATAACAGCATCTGCATCTTTTATTTCTTCAATTATAGAGAACTTATTTGACATTACAGTCTGGCAATTTTTAGGTAAAACATCTTCAAGATAACGCAACCTTTCAACATTTATATCCAAAATATAAACATTTGCTCCCATACCACTTGCAACTTTAGCAGCATTTAGCCCAGCTGTACCACCACCCAAAATTACAAATTTAGCAGAATGAACACCTGTTACACCGCCGGCCAAAACGCCTATACCACCATAGGGTTTAGCAAGGTAGTAAGCAGCCATAATAGAAGCCATTTTACCTGCAACTTCGCTCATTGGTTCAAGTAGTGGCAACTTACCATCAACTTCTATGGTTTCGTAGGCTATAGCAACGGCTTTTCTATCCATCAATCCAACCGTTTGTGGCCTATCTGGAGCAAGGTGAAAATATGTATAAACAATTTGACCCTCTTTTATCATCTCAATCTCTACAGGCTGCGGTTCTTTAACCTTTACTATCATTTCAGCATTATCAAATACTTCTTTGGCCGAGTTTACTATTTTTGCCCCAGCTTTTATAAATTCACTATCCTCAATACCACTACCTACACCAGCATTCTTTTCAACTATCACTTCATGACCGTGATGTACAAACTCCATTACTCCAGCTGGCGTCATGCCCACCCTGTTTTCATTGGGCTTAATTTCCTTTGGTACGCCAATAATCATAAATCCTCCCTCAAAATTTTAATCAACAGAAATTTCACATAATAAACCACAATTCTCTGCGGCTTTAAAATGTCTTGATAAACAACAAAGCAAATACAAAACTTGCCAAAGTCATTGCCCCAAAAGCTCTCCAAACAATTTTCCTTAGCTTACTATGCCCGAAAATATGGGCATATACGGCTTTTACCAAAGTATTTGTTATGCTCGATATAATTATGCTAACTAAAGCCACATTTAAACTTATAACACCTGTTTTTGACAATTGTGTCATGGATATTGTTAAGGGGTCAACATCAGCAAGCCCTGAAACAAAGCCTAATATATACATTCCTTTAGATCCTAAATACATATGGGCAAACTTAGAAAGAACTAAAATAAATGTATAAAATACGCCAAACATCAAAGCATGTACGATATCATATGGGTTAGAAAATTCCACATCCACAGTAGTTCCGCTTTTAGGCTTTTTTAAAACAAAAGAAACGCCAACAGCAAACATGGTAACACCAAATAAGAAAAAGCTGTAAGATATTTTAGGATAAATAATAAACATAATTATCCACTGCCTCACAAACATTATAGAACTTGCCAAAATTATGCCCATAGCTAACTCATCAGACAACTCTGGTGCTTCTTGAGACCTTTTAGAAAAAGCAAGAGTAACAGCAGTTGAGCTCATTAAACCACCAAAAAGAGCTGTAATCAATATACCTTTTTTTGAGCCAAAAAGTTTCGTTGCAAAGTAAGCGGTAAAAGAAATTGTGGATATAAGTATAACCATAACCCAAATGGAACGAGGATTTAGCTTTAGAAATGTAAAACTTTTATTAGGCAATAATGGATAAAGAATAGCTGTTACTATAAGGAATTTAAGAATAGCTGATACATCTCTTCTGTAAACATACTTTTCCACAAACCCGTGGAGAAATTCTCTCATAGACAAAATTAATGTCATAAATATGCTTAAAGCTACAGACTCTATTACATATCCTTTAGCTAAAACAACACCCATCACAAATGTTAGAAGCCCTGCAACTTCCGTTGTTATGCCTTTTCTATTAAAATAAACCGCTTCGTATATATATTCTCCGACGATTATTAAGGCAAAACCGAAAAAAACCACAGCTGTGATAACAGGGGTTTTTATAAAATATTGAACAGAAAAACCCATAACGGATATCAGAGGGAATGTCCTTATGCCACCAAAGTGTTTCTCTTCCACCTCTCTATGATACGATTCTTGCTCTAAACCTACCAGACCCCCTATGAGAAGACTCAAAAAGAGGTAAGAAAACCACTGAGGAATCCAACTCAACACTGTATCCATATTTTAAAC